>JALYVC010000162.1 GCA_030853445.1 Actinomycetota bacterium
ACGCCGGACGGTGGGACTACCTGTTCAGCATCATCAAGTACTTCCGCGACTCCGGTCCGGAGTTCGTCCTGCCGGACCGCGCCAACATCGGTATGCCGACGCCGTTCATGCGCGCGTACGCCGAGCTCCTGGTGCAGACCTGCCACCGGCGTGGGGCCTTCGCCATCGGCGGGATGTCGGCGTTCATCCCCAGCCGCAAGGACGAGGAGGCGAACGCCCGGGCGTTCGCCAAGGTCACCGAGGACAAGGAACGCGAGGCCAGTCAAGGTTTCGACGGGTCCTGGGTCGCCCATCCCGACCTCGTCCCCGTCTGCCAGGCGGTGTTCGACCGAGTCCTGGGCGACCGTCCGAACCAGCTCGATGTGCTCCGTGAGGATGTGCACGTCACCGCCCACGACCTGCTCGACATCGCCTCGGCCGAAGGGGCGATCACCCGGGCGGGCCTGGAGAGCAACGTGGAGATCGCCGCGCGCTATCTCGAGTCCTGGCTCGGCGGCAACGGCGCGGTCGGGATCCACAACCTGATGGAGGACGCCGCGACCGCGGAGATCTCGCGGTCACAGATCTGGCAGTGGGTCCATAACGGCTCCAAGCTCGACGACGGGACGACCGTCACGGCCGACCTCGTGCGCGACGTGCTCGCCTCCGAGCGCGAGAAGATCCGGGCCGAGCTGGGCGACGGCTATGACGCGCACAACTTCGAGACCGCGTTCGAGGTGTTCGAGCAGGTGGCCCTCGCCGACGAGTACGCGGAGTTCCTCACCCTTCCTGCATACGAAGCGGTCAGCGAGTGACCGCCGACCTCGCGGCGCTGTCAGACCTGCTTGACGAGCAGCTCGCTGACGCGGACTCCGCTCTGCTGCAGCAGTTCCCGGGAGAGCGTGGCCTGCGACAGCCGATCCACACGGTTTACGTCCCTGCCGACCGGTTCACCCCGACCACCGTGACCGAGTGGGGCGAGGCGGCCGTGGCGGCGCTCGACGCATACGGGCGCTCGTCCGCGGAGGTGGCCGACGCGATCGGTATGCCGCTCGGGCTCGTCGACGCGGTGCTGCCGCTGGTCCGACGCAAGCTCGAGCGTGAGCCCATCGAAGACCTGCGCATCGACTTCGAGGACGGCTACGGCAACCGACCGGACACCGATGAGGACGCCACGACCCTCGCCGCGGCCCGTGCCCTGGGGGCGTCACTGCGGGAGGGCACTGCGGCGCCGTTCCACGGGATCCGCTTCAAGTCGTTCGAGTCTCCGAGCAGGCGTCGCGGGCTGCGCACGCTCGACCTGTTCCTCGGCGAGCTCGTGAGCGAGGGAGGCCTCGACGACGGGTTGCGGCTCACGCTGCCCAAGGTGACCTCGGTCGACCAGGTCGCCGCCATGGTCACCACCTGTGACTGGCTGGAGCACGCTCACGGGCTGCCCTCTGGACGGTTGGGGTTCGAGATCCAGGTAGAGACGCCCCAGTCGATCCTCGGACCCGACGGCACGGCACTCGTCGCGCGGATGATCCACGCTGCCGACGGCCGCTGCACCGGGCTGCATTACGGCACCTACGACTACAGCGCCTCCTGCGGGATCGCCGCGGAGTACCAGAGCATGGAGCACCCGGCGGCCGACCATGCCAAGGCCGTCATGCAGGTGGCCGCTGCCGGGACCGGGGTCCAGCTGTCCGACGGGTCCACGAACGTCATGCCCGTCGGCGACGCCGATGCCGTCCACCGGGCCTGGAGGCTGCACGCCCGGCTGGTGCGTCGCTCGCTCGAGCGCGGCTACTACCAGGGGTGGGATCTGCACCCCGCGCAGCTGCCGACGAGATACCTCGCCACGTACGGCTTCTACCGCGACGGCCTGCCATCCGCCTCCGCGCGGCTGCGCGCCTACACCGCAGGAGTTGACGGCGCCTTCATGGACGAACCCGCCACGGCGGTGGCGCTCGCCGGCTTCGTCCTGCGGGGTCTGGAGTGCGGGGCCATCACCGACGACGAGGTCGGCACCGCGATCGGGATCGACCGTATGCGGCTGGCCCAGCTGGCCCGCCGACCAACCATCTGAACCCAAGCTTTGCCACACAAAGGAGTGTCCGCAATGACCACCACCTACTACGCCCCTCGCGGGGGCCACCCCGACCAGACCGAGCTGCTCACCGACCGGGCCATGTTCAAAGAGTCCTACGCCGTCCTGCCGCGCGGTGTCATGCG
>JALYVC010000175.1 GCA_030853445.1 Actinomycetota bacterium
CCCAGGTGGCCGCGTGGGAGTGTGCCGCCGACCAGATCCGCATCAACGCCGTCGGACCCGGGTTCATCCGCACCCCGCTGCTGGACGACAACCTCGACCAGGAGACCCTCGACGTTCTCGCGGGCCAGCACGCTCTCCAGCGCCTCGGAGAAGCCGCCGAGGTGGCCGAGCTGGTGGCGTGGCTGGCCAGTGACGGCGCGTCCTTCGCAACGGGAACCTTCTACCCCATCGACGGCGGCTACCTCGCACGCTAGACCCCGGGATATGGCTGGGCGAACGCGCTCGGTCCGTCAGCGCGCTCCACTAGCGTGTGATGCATGGCGCGTGTCTCCAGCATCCTCATCTACCCGGACCAGGACCAGCCGGGCCAGGCGCTGCATTCGTCGTTCGTCTCGCCCGATGGCCTCGACGGCGACCGGCGCAAGAAGTCACCCGTCCACCTCGTGGCGGTCGAGGACTACGTCGACCTCCACCCGCGCGCCAACCTCGTCGTCGACCTCCCGTCGGCCGAGCTCGATGCCCTGGTCGGGCGCCGGCTGCGGATCGGCAGCACCGAGCTCGAGGTCACCGCGCGGGCCGGCAACTGCCCCGGCCTCTATGCCTTGGTGTCGGTCCCGGGCGACGTCACCGTCGGCGACGAGCTGACGGTCGGTGTGATCACCGACTGACCGGTCACACCGGGCACCTTCGAGGACGCCCACCGGTTAGGGTCGGAAGCCGTCCGACCACCGACTGACCGATGCTCTTTGGGGCATCGGGCGCCTCACGCAGGAGCGAACCGTGCCTCCCACCCCCTCCCCACGCCGACGCACCTCGCGAACGGCCGCCTCCGGCCCCCGCCGGGCCGCGATCCTGGCCGGCAACCGGACCCCGTTCGCGCGAGCCAACGGCGCCTACGCCAAGGCGTCCAACCAGGACATGCTCACCGCCGCGATCGAGGGCCTGGTCGCTCGCACCGGTCTCGCCGGCGAGCGCCTCGGCGAGGTCGCGGCCGGCGCGGTGATCAAGCACAGTCGCGACTTCAACCTGACCCGCGAGTGTGTGCTGGGGTCATCGCTCGACGCCGCCACACCGGCATACGACGTGCAGCAGGCCTGCGCGACGGGCCTCGAGGCGGCGATCCTGGTGTCCAACAAGGTCCGCCTCGGCCAGGTCGAGTCCGCGATGGCGGGCGGCGTGGACTCCGCCTCAGACGCCCCCATCGCCGTCAGCGAGGGGTTGCGGAAGGCCCTGCTGCGCGCCAACGCCGCCCGCTCGTCGCTGGACCGGGTCAAGGCTCTGGCGACGATCCGGCCCGCCCACCTCGCCCCGCAGGCACCGCGCAACGTCGAGCCGCGCACGGGGATGTCGATGGGCGAGCACATGGCCCTCACCGCCAAGGAGTGGGGGATCACCCGCGAGGCCCAGGACGAGCTCAGTGTGCGCAGTCACCACAACCTCGCGGCCGCGTACGACCGAGGGTTCTTCGACGACCTGGTCACCCCCTACCTCGGCGTCACGCGCGACACCAACCTGCGACCGGACACCTCGGTGGACAAGCTGGCGGGTCTGCGACCGGTGTTCGGCAAGGGCGACGGGGCGACCATGACGGCCGGCAACTCGACGCCGCTCACCGACGGAGCCTCGGTCGTCCTGATCGGCAGCGACGACTGGGCGTCGGCCCACGGACTGACGCCTCTCGCTCACCTGGTCGACGCCGAGGCGGCGGCCGTGGACTACGTGCACGGGGGAGAGGGCCTGCTCATGGCACCTGCGTATGCCGTGCCACGGCTGCTCGCTCGCGTCGGGATGAAGCTCCAGGACTTCGAGCTCATCGAGATGCACGAGGCTTTTGCGGCGACGGTCCTCACGACGATGGCCGCTTGGGAGGACCCCCAGTTCTGCACTGACCGCCTCGGCCTCGACGAACCCCTGGGAGCTATCGACCAGACTCGGCTCAACGTCAACGGATCCTCGCTGGCGGCGGGGCACCCGTTCGCGGCGACCGGCGGGCGTATCGTCGCCTCGTTGGCGAAGGCGTTGCACGAGAAGGGTTCCGGCGCTCGAGGACTGATCTCCGTCTGCGCGGCCGGCGGCCAGGGCGTCGTCGCCATCCTCGAGGCGGCGTGATGCCCGACCTGTTCGCATCTCTCGTGACGTCCCCGGTGGCCAAGAGGGTCGGGGTCCCCCAGCCGACGACGCTTCGCAGGTACGAGCCCGGCGGACCGCTCTGTGACAGCCCGGTGCTGGTCGCCGGCGGTGGGCGGTTCGAGGACGGCCTGCGTCGGTCGCTGCGAGACCTCGGGCTCGCCGTAACGGGGGACGGTGACGAGACTGCGGGCCGGATCGGGGCCGTCGTCGTCGACCTCAGTGCAGCGACCGACCCGGGCGAGCTCGACCAGCTTCGGACAATCGCGGCTCCTGCGGTCAAGCGGCTGGCACGCAACGGCAGGGTCGTCGTCGTCGGCACGGACCCCGCCACGTTGACCGACGTGGCACAGGTGACCACCCAGCGGGCCCTCGAAGGCGCGGTGCGTTCGCTCGGCAAGGAGCTGCGTGCCGGTGCGACCGCGAACCTCGTCCTGGCACGAGGGAACGCCGACGCAGGCGTGCGGGCGACGGTGGAGTTCTTCCTGTCCGGGCGGTCGGCATACGTCGACGGGCAGGTGGTCGTGGTCGACGAGAGCGCGGCCCCACCACCAGGCCAGGACGCAGACCCGGCTCGCCCACTCCACGGCAAGGTCGCCGTCGTGACCGGCGCCGCGCGCGGCATCGGCGCGCAGATCGCCCGGGTGATGGCGCGGGACGGCGCCACCGTCGTCGCGGTGGACGTCCCCGCTGCGGGCGACGCGCTGGCCCGCCTGGCCAACGAGATCCGGGGCCAGGCCTTGCAAGTGGACGTCACGGCAGCCGACGCGGGACAGCGGATCGTCGAGGCGGCGACCAGTCGGCACGGATCACTCGACGTCGTCGTCCACAACGCCGGTATCACCCGGGACAAGCTGTTCGTCAACATGGACGAGTCCCGTTGGGGCACTGTCCTGGACGTCAACCTGCGCTCCGTCCTGCGGATGAACGAGGCGATCCTCGGCAATGACATGCATGACAGGCATGACAGGCATGACAGGCGTGACAGGCATGACGTGAATGGTGGGATGGGCGACGGGGGACGCGTGGTCTGCGTGGCGTCGATTGCGGGGATCGCGGGCAACCGGGGCCAGACCAACTACGGGGCGAGCAAGGCCGGGATCATCGGCCTGGTCACCGCGCTGTCGGCGCAGGTGCGGGCGCGGGGGATCACGGTCAACGCCGTCGCACCCGGCTTCATCGAGACGGAGATGACCGCGAAGATCCCGTTCGCCACCCGCGAGATCGGCCGCCGGATGAACTCCCTTCAGCAAGGCGGGCTGCCGCTTGACGTCGCCGAGACGATTGCCTGGCTCAGCCAGCCTGGCTCCTCGGCGGTGACCGGGCAGGTCATCCGGGTCTGCGGGCAGAGCCTGCTCGGGGCCTGAGCGCGATGACAGCGACGGTTCTCTCGTTCGACGCCGCGCCCGACCTCGCCGCACTGTTCGCCCGAGCGGTCCTCGCCGCCCGGCATACCTCCTCGTCCGTCCCCGATGTCACCGCCCGCCGCCTGGGCGTCCTGGTCGACCCCGACGCGGTGGTCGACTACGCGCACCTGTGCGGATTTACCGTCGGCGCCCACCCTCCGATGCCATGGCCGCACCTGCTCGGGTTCCCGCTGCAGGCCGCGGTGATGGCCCGGCGCGACTTCCCGGTGGCGCTCGTCGGACTCGTCCATGTGCAGAACGCCATAACGTGGACGCGACCGCTGAGCTACACAGAGACGGTCGACGTCCAGGTCCACGCCGAAAGGCTGCGCCCGCACCGGCGGGGTCGCCTGGTCGACCTCGTCACAGAGATCACGGCCGACGCGCAGGAGGTGGTGTGGCGCGGGGTCAGCACCTACCTCGCGCGGGGCCCGGGGGACGAGAGCGTCACCGAACCGGGCCCGCCGGACATCTCCGCCCTGCGCAGTCGACTGGGTGGGCCGCGACTGCGGTTCGGCGAGGACGCCGGACGCCGGTATGCCGCGGTGTCAGGTGACGTCAACCCAATCCACCTTCATGCGCTGACCGCTCGAGCCCTCGGGTTCCCGCGGGCGATTGCGCACGGGATGTTCACGTATGCGCGGGTCCTGGCCGACCTCGGACCGCGCGTTCCGTACGCCGGGACGTCGACGGTCTGGTTCCGCAAGCCGGTTTCCCTCCCTAGCAGCACGGTGCTCAACGTCAGTCCAGACGCGTCGTTGGCCGCTCTACTCCCGGAGACGGGTGACGGTGAGCACCTGGTGACCGCGCTCACCTGAACAAGCCCGCCCTCGGCATCGGAACTGTGTCACGGTGGCCCGAGACCGGTCGATAGCCTGGAACGCGGCCGCAACACCGAGGCCCCCACCCACCGCGAGGAGAGCTCTGCCATGCCTGCCCCCATCACCGTGTCCGTCGCCGGAAGTGAGCGATCGGTTGCGGCGGGGACCACCGCCGGCGAGCTGTTCGGGGCAGACCGGACCGTCGTGGTGGCGCGGATCGACGGTCACCTCGTCGACCTCGCCCGCGTGCTGGCGGACGGTGACCAGGTCGAACCGGTTCAGGTCGACACCCCGGACGGGCTGTCCGTGCTGCGACACTCGGCCGCCCACGTTCTGGCCCAGGCCGTCCAGCAGGTCAACCCGGCGGCCAGGCTCGGCATCGGCCCACCGATCCGTGACGGTTTCTACTATGACTTCGACGTCGAGATCCCGTTCACGCCCGACGACCTCAAGGCGCTCGAACGGTCGATGCAGAAGATCGTCAACGAAGGCCAGACGTTCTCGCGCCGGGTCGTCGGCGAGGCCGAGGCCCGGGCGGAGCTGGCCGACCAGCCATACAAGCTCGAGCTGATCGGTCTCAAGGGCAGCCAGGGCGACACGGTCGCCGACGCCGCCGAAGGAGCGGAAGCTGAAGTCGGCGGCGGCGAGCTGACGATCTACGACAACTACCGGCGGGACGGCTCGTTGGCCTGGCGTGACCTGTGCCGCGGACCGCACGTGCCCACGACCAAGATGCTCGGCAACGCGTTCAAGCTGACCCGGTCGGCCGCCGCATACTGGCGCGGCTCGGAGAAGAACCCCCAGCTGCAGCGCGTCTACGGCACCGCGTGGCCGAGCAAGGACGACCTCAAGGCTTACCTCGACCGGCTGGCGGAGGCCGAGAAGCGCGACCACCGCAAGCTCGGCAACGAGCTCGACCTCTACTCGTTCCCGGACGAGCTCGGGTCCGGGCTGGCCGTCTTCCACCCCAAGGGTGGCGTGGTCAAGCGCGAGATGGAGGACTACGTCCGCCGCCGGCACATCGAGGAGGGCTTCGACTACGTCGGGACTCCGCACATCTCCAAGGACGGCCTGTTCCACACGTCGGGCCACCTGC
>JALYVC010000102.1 GCA_030853445.1 Actinomycetota bacterium
ACCATCGTTGATCGGCCGGCACGGGCAGGGCGGCACGTAACTCGATGACGCCGTCGGCGCGCTCGGTCATCTCCAGCTGGGCACCCGGCTGGTCCAGGTGCAGCCGGCGACGAACGTCGGCGGGCAGCGCGATCGTGCCGCGGCCCTGGACGCCGAGGTAACGGTGCTCGATCGGGGAGGTCATGACCACAGACTACACCGCTATACGGTAAAACAGCAGAGCGGTAAAGCAGGCTGAGAACGGCCCGGAGGGTGCCCCATCGGTCACCGGCGGCATTATCGGGAGGACTGTGTGGCGCCAAGAGTCCCCGTTTGCCGAGGGCTACCGGCGACGTGCCCGCCTCGCGGTGCTGCTGGCTCGACGGCCGCGCGGTCACGATCGGGGATCGGCAATCGGACGGCCGCGGGCGTTGCGGTAGGGGGGAGCGGGGAGCCTGCTGGTCGGGTCGGGAGTCGCCCGATGCCCGAGTCGGCGGCGTCTCGCGGTCTGACCGGACCCATCCCTTTGGAGTTGCGCCATGAGCGCGCTACTTGTCGGGTACGCCCGATGCTCCACCGATCAGCAGGACCTGACCGCGCTACGCGATGGCCTGTCCGGTTTGGGTGTCGAGGTCCACCGGATCTACGTCGACCACGGCCTGACCGGCACCAACCGCGAGCGACCCGGACTCCGCGAGGCACTCGCGGCCTGCCGGGCCGGCGACACCCTGGTGGTGACCAAGCTCGACCGGCTGGCCAGGTCCCTGCCCGACGCTCGAGCGATCACCGACGAGCTCACCACGAGGCAGATCAGCCTAAGCCTGGGCGGGTCGGTCTACGACCCCACCGATGCCGTCGGTCGGCTCCTGTTCAACGTCCTGGCCATGGTCGCGGAGTTCGAGTCCGACCTGATCCGGCTCCGCACCCGAGAGGGCATGAAGGTCGCCAAGGCCAAGGGTCGGCTGTGGGGCAAGCAGCCCAAGCTCAACCGGAAGCAGGAAGCTCACTTGGTCTCACTGGTGCACAGCGGCGAGTACAGCACCCTCGAGGTCGCTGAGCTCTTCGGTGTCGGCCGGTCCACCGTCTACCGAGCCATCGAACGCCAGAGGGTCGCGGCGAAGGCGGGCCTGGCTGAGGCGTCTTCAAGGCCCTGACCCGGCCACCGCGCCGGCTGTCCCGCATCCGAGACCCCGACGGGACGCCGGCGTCTCGACCCGTCCGTTCGATGCTGACGTCCGATTGGGGTTCCACTAGTGGAGCGGATTGATCGGCGTCCAGCCAACTGAAGTGCCAGTCGTGTCCCAGTCGCTCAGCAGCCGACGACGACCAGCTCATTGAGCGACGCCGGACTAGGTTGGTCCGCCTCCGCCGAGCTCAGCTCTCAGTCCAGGGGGCCACGACGCGAGAAACGTTGACGTCTCCTCCGTGACGGCACCGGCGTGCTCGACGAACGAGAACTGGACCGCGTTCTGGACCGCAGCATCGCCTTGACGCAGCGCGAAGTCGATGAAGTGGAGCAGGCGTTGCTCAACCTCTAACTCTTCGGCGTGAAAGAGCCGAACGGCGACTCGAAGCAGGTCGGCCATCAGTAGGTGAAGAAGAAGCTCATCGTTGTCGTCGAAGTGTTCGCGCACCACAGGTTCGGCCTCGGGGACGGACGCAAGGAGTTGCCCGACGAAGTCGCCGTGCGGGAGCCCCTCGCTTGCTGCCATAGGAACATCGTCCCAGGCCGCTCTCCCTGCACCGTCGGAAGAGTGCGCGTCGGTCCTGCGGCTACGACGGTGGCTCCGGCGAACCTGCACCAGAACGGGATCGCTGAGTGGTCAGGGTGGGATCCGGGGATCACCCGATGTCGTAGTAAGGCTCTTGTCGAGGACCATGTGCGGATGAGCCCAAGAGGAGAGGTGCCCACCAGCCGCGCTGTCCCCGCTGGCCTGGCCCTCGCGGCCGTGTTCGGTGCTGTGCACGCGGGATTCAGTCTCTACTGGTCGATGGGCGGGACGTGGCTCGTCTGGTCTCTGGGCAGCAACCTGCAGGCGAGCTTCAAGGGATGGGAGTGGGTCCTCGTCCCGGTCGGTCTCGTGAAGCTGGTCGCCGCCCTGGCCCCGGTGGAGCTCGCCCGCCGGGGTTGGCCGGTCCGGCGGCTGACACGTTCGGCGTGCTGGCTCGGCGCCCTGGGCCTGGTCGGGTGGGGTGCAGCGAACACCGTCGCGGGCAACCTGGTCCTCGCGGCCGTGATCCATCCGCGGTCCGGGTACGACCGGCCTGGCATGATCGGCCACGCCTACCTGTGGGACCCGCTGTTCCTCGCTTGGGGCGTGGCCTTGGGTTTCGGCCTGTTCTTACCCCGAAGCCGCGTGCCTCGGGAGCACCCGTCCCCTACCGGGTCGGCCCGGTAGGTGATCCCCGACTGAGACGGTGTTCTTACGCGGCAAGCGAAATTAGTTCCCCGAGCGGCGGGTGTACTGCAGGCATGGACCTTCTCGTTCTCGGTGGAACGGCGTGGTTGGGCCGCGAGCTCGCTGCTTAGGCTCTGGCTCGGGACCACGCGGTGACCTGCATGGCACGCGGGCAGGCCGGACAGTTCGTGCCAGTGTGCCGGTCGGTGATCGCCGACCGCGATCACCCCGACGCCTACGACGCTGTCGTCGACTAGCGGTGGGACGCCGTGATCGACGTGGCACGCCAGCCGGGTCACGTACGCCGAGCGGTCACCGCGCTGCAACCGGTGGCCGAGCGCATCGTCTACGTGTCCAGCGCCAACGTCTACGCCAGCCAGCGTGAGCTTGGTCAGGACGAGGAAGCGATGCTGCTGGCTCCGCTGGTTTCGGACGTGATGGAGTCGATGGAGCAGTACGGCGAGGCGAAGGTCGCCTGCGAGAGGGCCGTGCTCGACGGGTTCGGGGCCGCCCGCACCATGGTTGCGAGGGTCGGCCTGATCGGCGGCCCGGGCGACGAGTCTGGGCGGTCGGGGTACTGGCCGTGGCGCTTCGCCCACCCGTCCAACCCGCAGGGTGCGGTGCTGGTGCCCGACAATCCTCAGTTGCCGACCGCGGTGGTCGACGTCCGCGACCTGGCCGCGTGGCTGCTGAGCTGCGCCGAGACCGGTGTGGTCGGGATCTACAACGCTGCGGGACCCCCACGGCCGCTGGCCGAACACCTGGCCGCCGCCCGCACGGTCGCCGGGCACACCGGCCCGGTCAGGGCGGCGTCACCATCCTGGCTCACCGAGCGCGGCGTGCAGATGTGGATGGGCCCGAAGTCGCTGCCCCTGTGGATCGACGACCCCGACTGGTACGGAATGAACGCTCGCAGCACCGACCGCGCCCGCGCCGCCGGGCTCACCACCCGACCGCTCGGGGACACCTTGG
>JALYVC010000213.1 GCA_030853445.1 Actinomycetota bacterium
GTGCGGCCGTGCGGCCGCTCTCGCGCAAGCTCGCGACGCGGTTGGCGGCCAAGCGTCGTCGGGCCCGGCGGGGTGCCATCGACGTGCGCCGCACCATGCGCAGCTCGATGTCGACGGGCGGGGTGCCGGTGCGGCCCGCCTACCGTCGACCCCGTCCGTCGCGGCCCGAGCTCGTGCTGCTGTGCGACGTCTCCGGCAGCGTCGCCGGCTTCTCCGGCTTCACGATGCTGCTGGTGCGGGCGCTGGCCGACCAGTTCAGCCGGGTGCGGGTCTTCGCCTTCGTCAACGCGATGGACGAGGTCACCGACCTCGTGCAGCAGGGCCGCCCCGATCTCACCACGGCGATCGTGCGCGAGGCCCGGGTCACGACCTGGCACGGCAGCAGCGACTACGGCGAGGCGCTGGGCGACTTCGCCGAGCTCTACCTCGACGCCGTCGGCCCGCGCACCTCGGTGCTGGTGCTCGGTGATGGTCGCAACAACTATGGCGAGGCGAACCTCGTTGCGCTCCAGCGCATCCGCGACCGCTCCCGTCGCACCTTCTGGCTCAACCCCGAGCCGCGAGGTCGTTGGGGGAGCGGCGACTCGTGCGCCGATGACTACGCCACGGTCGTCGACATGCACGAGTGCCGCACCATCGCGCAGCTGTCGGCCGTCATCACCAGGCTGCTGCCGGTCTGAGCGGCACCCGTCCTCGAGTCGCCCTTGTGGCCTGTCGTGTTCGGGGTCGCTGCGAAGGCGCCCCGACCGCACTAGCGTTGACGCCTGTGACCAGCCCTACCCTTCCGCGACCCGACCTCACGGCCTTCATCGCCGGCCTGCCCAAGGCCGAGCTGCACGTGCACCAGGTGGGGTCGGCGTCACCCGCGATCGTCGCCCAGCTCGCCGCCCGGCACGAGGGCTCGACCCCGGTGCCGATCGAGGCGCAAGCCCTGGCCGACTACTTCACCTTCACCGACTTCGCCCACTTCATCGAGGTCTACCTCTCTGTGGTCGACCTGGTCCGCACGCCCGACGACGTGCACGCCCTGACGATGGGCGTCGGACGCGACATGGCCGCGCAGGGCATCCGGTATGCCGAGCTGACCCTCACGCCGTACACCTCCATCGTGCGGGGCATCGCCGCAGAGGCCTACGCCGAGGTCGTGGAGGATGCGCGCCACACGCTCGAGCACGAGGGCGGGCCGATCCTGCGATGGGTCGTCGACATCCCCGGCGAGTCGGGTCTGCCGGCAGCCGACGTCACCCGTGACTTCGCGCTGCAGCAGCGCCCCGACGGGCTGGTCGCCTTCGGTCTGGGGGGTCCCGAGATCGGTGTGCCCCGGCCGCAGTTCGCCCCCCACTTCGCCGCGGCCAGGGCCGCAGGTCTGCACAGCGTGCCCCACTCGGGCGAGTCGACCGGCCCGCAGACGGTCTGGGAAGCCCTGCGCGAGCTGGGCGCGGAGCGGATCGGTCACGGGATCACCGCTGCCCAGGACCCGGCCCTGCTGGCCCACCTCGCGGAGCACCACATCCCGCTCGAGATCTGCCCGACCTCGAACGTGTGCACCAGGTCGGTGCCCTCGCTGGCGGAGCACCCGTTGCCGGTGATCGCTGCGGCGGGGGTTCCTTTCAGCATCGCCACTGACGACCCGCCGATGTTCGCCACCGACCTCTGCCGGGAGTACGCCGTCGCAGCCGACCTGCTCGGGCTCGACCAGGCTGGTGTGGCCGACCTGGCGCGGGCCTCCGTGCGCCAGTCCTTTCTGCAGGACGCCGGGAAGGCGTTGCTGCTGAACGAGATCGACGACTATGTCACGCGGGCGGTGGCGGCCGCCCCGTCCGCACTCAGGCCGCGATGAGTTCGCGAAGGACGTCGTCGAGGTCTGGCTCCGTCACGGCTCTCCGGCAGCTCAGCAGATGGCGGGGAACGTTGTAGGAGCCGGGGATGTGGGCCGTGGGGAACGCCGCCGACGTGCGTACGTCGATGGCGCGGGGCCCGTCGGGGGCTGCCATCCACTCGCGCACGGTTGCTGCGTCAAGGCTCGTGGACCGGGTGACCCGCGCTGGGGCGGGGGAGGTCGCGCAGGGGGTCAAGGACGTGGGGAGGGACACGGTTCTTGTCTCACCGGTCACCGGGTGGGTGCGGGGTGGAGGGGTGGGCGTGGGCTCAGCCGCGGCCGAACATGCGGCTGAAGATCGAGCGGCCGGTGGTGGTGCTGGCCTCAGCCTGGTGGCCGGGGCAGCGGTTGCTCTTGGGCACGCCGGCCATGACCTGGTCGACGTGCTGGCCGCAGCCGGCCCAGGTGGTCTTGCCGCAGGTCTTGCAGTTGACGGGACGACACATGGTGTTCTCTCTCCTCGTGGGACGGGGTGGTGCGACGGGTGGTGCGTGACCCTTTCGTGCGGTGGTCAGCCGACGGTGACGGCGGCCGTGGCGACGGGCAGGCCGGCAGAGGCGGCGTGCTCGTCGTAGCTGTCGTCGATCGCGACGACGTGGGCGGGGGTGGCGCGGGCAGTGACCACCGAGGCGCCGATGGAGGCGCGGTAGCCGCTGGCGCAGTGCACCCAGACCTCGCCGGCAGGCACCTCGGTCAGTCGGGGGAGCAGCTGGTGCAGGGGGATGTTGACGGCGTCCTCGATGTGCGACTCGTCGTACTCACTGGCCCGTCGCACGTCGAGCACGGTGACCGGCCGGTGGTGGCGCACCTGGGCGAGGTCGGCGAAGGAGGCACGGGGGAACGACGCGGGGGCGGTGTCGGTCCAGTCCGACGGGGTGCCGGTGGCGGCGCCGTCGAGGTGGTCGATGCCGATGCGGACCAGCTCGCGCTGGGCCTCGGCGACCTGCTCGGGGGTGTCGCCGAGCAGCGTCAGCGACGTGCCCCAGGGGATGAGCCACCCGAGGTAGGTGGCGAACTGCCCGTCCAGACCGAAGTTGAGGGTCCCCGTCACGTGACCCGCCGCGAAGGCGGTGCGCGTGCGCAGGTCGACGACCCACTCACCCGCCGTGATCCGCCCGGCCAGGGTCTTCTTGTCGGCCAGGCTGGGGGTGCTGAGATCGGCCGGTGTCGGGCCGGCGGCGTTGGCCGGACCCATGTGCGCGTAGTAGGCGGGGTAGGCGTCGAGGCCGGCGAGGGTCTCGTCAACCCACTGCTGCTGCGGCCGCGTGAGCACGGGGTTGCGCGTCTGCTCCTCACCGATGGTGGAGGCGGTGGTGTCACCGGTCGAGCCGGCGGAGCAGAAGGAGCCGAAGCCGTGCGTGGGCAGGACGTGGGTCTGGGAGGGCAGGTCGTGCGCGAGGCGGTGGGCCGAGGCGTACTGGTGGCGGACGAGGGCGTCGGTGTGGTCGGGCCCCAGCAGGTCGGGGCGGCCGGTGGCCCCGAAGAGCAGCGAGCCCCCGGTGAAGACGGCGACCACGTCGTCCTGGTCGTCACCGGCCCCGGTCGTCTCGAGGGCGTACGACAGGTGGGTATAGGTGTGGCCCGGGGTGGCGATGACGCGCACCCGCATCCCGGGGGAGACGTCGACGACGTCTCCGTCACGCACGGGGTGGCGATCGAAGGAGACCGGGTCGTCGGCATTGACGTGGTACGTCGCGCCGGTCGCCTGGGCCAGGGCCAGGCCGCCGGTGACGTAGTCGTTGTGGATGTGGGTCTCGAAGACGTCAGTGATCTTCACCCCGTGCTCGGCGGCGAGCTCGAGCACCCTGTCGATGTCACGCTGGGGGTCGACGACGACCGCGACCGCGCCGTCGTGCGCGAGGTAGGACCGGTCACCGAGCGACGCCGTCTCGATGGGGACGATGGTGGGCTGGGGGAGGTTCTGGTTCGACATTCGCGCACTTCCTGACTGGGGGGACGCATACCCTTTGGGGTATCTGCGACAAGGCGATGTTAGTACCCCCAGGGGCATACATCAAATCGAGAGAGGGCCTGCATCTATGCCTGGGGGGGTATATGGTCTGAGCACCCCGGCCGTCCAGGAATAGTCCAGCCAGCCCTGGGCTTGATACCCCAAGAGGTATCGTCCCCACCCTCGACCCCGCGTGAAGAAGGAGCAGTCGTGAGCACCCAGAACCTGACCGCAGCCACCATCGAGACCTCGGTCACCGCCGGTGGCATCGTGCTCGTCGACTTCTGGGCGTCATGGTGCGGACCGTGCCGGATGTTCGCCCCGGTCTACGAGGCCGCGTCGACGAAGCACCCCGACATCGTCTTCGGCAAGGTCGACACCGAGGCGGAGCAGGCTCTGGCGAGCGCCGCCGGCATCACGTCGATCCCGACCCTCATGGCGTTCCGGGACGGGATCGTGGTCTTCAGCCAGCCCGGAGCGCTCCCGGCCGCCGCGCTCGAGGAGGTCATCGCGGGGGTTCGCGCGATCGACATGGACGACATCCGGGCGCAGGTGGCCCAGGGTGTCGAGGCCTCGACCGTCACCGCCTGACGGTCACCCGAGGGCGCTCCCAACGCGCCCGATGGGCGACCCGGCACGACCTGGCACGACCCGACCGGCGGGCGTGCCTCATCCTGTATGCAGTTCCTCACCAGCCGAAAAGGGCACCTCATGGTCATACTGAACACCGACGACATGACTCCGGTCATCAACCGCCTGCGCCGGGCCCAGGGGCAGCTCGGGGGTGTCATCCGCCTCATCGAGGAGGGGCGCGACTGCAAGGACGTCGTGATGCAGCTCGCGGCCGTCAACCGCGCCCTCGACCGGGCCGGTTTCGCCATCGTCTCCTCGGGGATGCGCGAGTGCCTCACCTCGCCCGAGGGGATCAACGCCGACGACCAGGCCACGATGGAAAAGCTCTTCCTCACGCTGGCCTGACCGGCAGCCCGACGGAGCGTTCCTGTCACGCAGGCGTGATCCACCCAGTCCCCTTGGGCATCACGTCGGCCTGGTGTCCTCGTCGCCGCCGACGCGGGCGCGCAGCCGCCCCTCACGAGCATCCAGAGGGGTTGGTCGTAGTGCGTCCGCGACGGCTCGATGATGGCGATGTCCTCCACTCCCGTGCGCTGGAGCTGGGCTGCGGTGACCGCTTCGCCGTGAGCGCCGAGCTCTCCCGCACCACCGGCTACCGGATGGCGCTCAGGGGCGCCCTCCCGGCGCCCCTGCCCCGAGCTGCACCCCACCGACGGAGGCCCCGATGACGCCACCCCCAGGCCGCGATCGACCCCCTGGCTGCCGCTCCGGCGCGCGGTCGTCGCGGGCGTTGGCCGTCCTCACCCGGCCGGGGGTGGCCGCCACCAACCTCACCGGCGGCATGCAGGCGTGGCCGGCCGCCGGCCTGCCCGTCGTGACTGACGACGAGAGCCCGGGCGCGGTCGTCTGATGCTCGCCATCGCCATCGCCGCAGGCATCGTCATCGGCCTGTCGCTCGGCGCCCTGGGCGGCGGTGGGTCCATCCTGACCGTGCCCGTGCTCGTCTACGCCCTCGGGCAGCAGCCTCAGGAGGCCACCACCGCCTCGCTGGTCATCGTCGGGATCACGGCGATCACCGCGGCCGTCGGGCACGCCCGGGCCGGCCGCGTGCAGTGGCGGGCGGCCGGGATCTTCGGAGTGCTCGGGGTCGCCGCATCGTTCGGGGGCTCGACCGTCAACCGGCTCGTCGACCCCCAGGTGCTCCTGCTCGCCTTCGCCGCACTGATGATCGTGGCCGCAATCGCGATGTTCGCCCGCACCGGCGCCGATGCGTTGGACGCCCCCGGTGAGGCGGCGGACGGCGGTCGCCCGCGGGGGGTTGGCGCGGCGGCCCGCGTCGTCGTCACCGCGCTGGTCGTCGGTTTCCTCACCGGCTTCCTCGGTGTGGGCGGCGGTTTCCTCATCGTGCCGGCCCTGGTGCTGGCCCTGGGCTTCACGATGCCCGTCGCGGTCGGAACCTCGCTCGTCGTCATCTCCGTCACCAGCCTCGGCGCCTTCGTCGAGCGGCTGGGGAACGGTGGCGTGCCCTGGGATGTGGTCGTCCCCTTCACCCTCGCGGCCATCGCGGGGTCGCTCCTGGGCAAGCGCGTCGCCGACCGCATCTCCGGTCCCACCCTCACCCGGGCCTTCGCCACCTTGCTGGTCCTGGTGGCTGGCTACGTCGCCGTGCGCGCAGCCGGCGCGGTCTGAGCGGGTTGGCGGCGTCCGGGGTCACGGGCCCGCGAAGGTGTGGTGCGCAGCCGCGCGCCCCGCCGAGCGGTGAGCAGCGGGCCTCCTCGCCGGTAACCTTGGGCGGGTGACCCTTCGCCTGTACGACACCGCCGCGCGCGAGCTGCGCGACTTCGTCCCCCTGCAGGAGGGGCAGGTCGGCATCTACCTCTGTGGCCTCACGACCCAGGGGCCGCCGCACATTGGCCACGTGCGCTTCGCTGTCGCCTTCGACGTGCTGCGCCGCTGGCTCGAAGTCGGCCACGGCTACGACGTCACCCTCGTGCGCAACGTCACCGACATCGACGACAAGATCCTGCGCAAGGCGGCCGAGGCCGGGGAGGACTGGTTCGCCCTGTCCTACCGCAACGAGCGCGCCACCTCCGAGGCGCTCGAGCTGCTCGGGGTCCTGCCCGCGACCTACGAGCCGCGGGCCACCGGCCACGTGCCCGAGATGGTCGAGCTCATGCAGACCCTCATCGAGCGCGACCACGCGTATGCCGCGCCCGACGGCAGCAGTGACGTCTACTTCGACGTCGGGTCGTGGAAGGACTACGGCTCCCTCAGCAACCAGTCGCCCGATGACATGGCCGCCGCCGAGGACGCCGACCCGCGCGGCAAGAAGGACCCCCGCGACTTCGCGCTGTGGAAGGGCCGCAAGGAGGACGAGCCGCAGACGGCGTCGTGGCCGACGCCCTTCGGTCGGGGCCGCCCCGGATGGCACCTCGAGTGCTCGGCCATGGCGCGCAAGTACCTCGGCGACACCTTCGACATCCACGGTGGAGGCATCGACCTGCGCTTCCCGCACCACGAGAACGAGCAGGCTCAGAGCCGCGCGGCCGGCCTCGGCTTCGCCCGCTACTGGCTGCACAACGCCTGGGTGACCGTGCGCGGGCAGAAGATGGGCAAGTCGCTCGGCAATGCCCTCGAGGTGGCCAAGGTGGTCACCATCGAGGGCCCGCTCGCGGTGCGCTACTACCTGACCGCGGCGCACTACCGCTCGATGATCGAGTACCACGAGGGGTCGCTGCACGAGGCGGCCGCCACGGTCGACCGGCTCACCGGCTTCCTGGAGCGCGTCGACCGGATGCGCAGCCTCGAGGGTGTCGTGGGTGAGCTGCCCGCTGACTTCCGTGAGGCCATGGACGACGACCTCAACGTCTCGGGTGCGCTCGCCGTGGTGCACGACACCGTCCGGGCCGGCAACACCGCGCTCGACGAGGGGGAGGACGAGGTCGCCCACGCCGCCGCGGCCGCCGTCGTCGCCATGACCGAGGTCCTGGGCGTCAACCCGCTCTCACCCCTGTGGCACACCGACTCCGGTTCCGGGGGTGGTGAGGCCCACGACGCCCTCGACGCCCTCGTCGCCGACCGACTCGAGGCCCGTCAGACCGCCCGGGCCGCCCGCGACTTCGCCACGGCCGACGCCATCCGCGACCAGCTCGCGACGGTCGGCATCTCCATCGAGGACACTCCGTCGGGGGCGCGGTGGTCGCTCACCCGTCGCGCCGACGACGAGGCCACCCCCGCCAGCTCCGACAGCACCCCCAGCGACGCGCCCACCGGCGCGCCTGACCCCACCGCCTGAGAGGCGATCACATGCCAGGCAACTCCCAACGGCGCGGCGCCGTACGCAAGACCGGAAAGGGTCCCACCGTCGGCTCCGGCGGTCAGCGCCGCCGAGGGCTCGAGGGCAAGGGCCCGACCCCCAAGGCCTCCGAGCGCGACTACCACCCCGCGGCGAAACGGGCCCAGCGGGCAGCCAAGGGTGACGACGGGCGGACGACGGCCGGTGGCTCCGGCCGCTCGACCACGCGCCGCTCCAAGGCGTCCTCCGAGGTCGTCGCCGGGCGCAACTCGGTCGTGGAGGCCCTGCGGGCCGACATACCGGCCACCACGCTCTACGTCGCGGGACGCATCGACTCCGACGACCGGGTGCGTGAGGCGCTCAAGCTGGCGACCTCCCGCGGGCTGCCCATCCTCGAGACCCCTCGCGGCGAGCTCGACCGACTCACCGACGGTGCGAGCCACCAGGGCCTCGCCCTGCAGGTGCCGGCCTACGAGTACGCCGAGGTCCGTGACCTCGTCGACCCGCAGGCGCCCGGCATCCCGCTGGTCGTGGCGCTCGACGGCGTGACCGACCCGCGCAACCTCGGGGCCATCGTGCGCTCGGTCGCCGCGTTCGGTGGCCACGGTGTGCTCGTGCCCGAGCGCCGCTCGGCCGGGATGACCGCGAGCGCCTGGAAGACCTCCGCCGGCGCGGCCGCACGGCTACCGGTCGCCCGGGTCACCAACCTCACCCGGGCCCTCGAAGAGCTGCAGAAGGCCGGCTTCTTCGTGCTCGGTCTCGACATGGAGGGCGACGTCGAGCTGCCGGGGCTGGCGCTCGCGACCGAGCCGGTCGTCGTCGTCGTCGGCTCAGAGGGCAAGGGCCTGTCTCGGCTCGTGCGCGAGACCTGCGACCAGATCGTGTCGATCCCCATGAGCTCGGCGGTCGAGTCGCTCAACGCCGGGGTGGCTGCGGGTGTCACCCTCTACGAGATCGCGCGCCAGCGCGCCGCCCACCGCTGAGATCGACCCCCCACCCGGGGGCCGCGAAGAGCCACAGGTCGGCACAGTCCGATGGACTACCGTTTCCCGACGGCCCTCCCCGGTCCTCCCCGGCCGGTGACACGAAGACATGAAGGAGACGGACAGGTGGCGAAGAGCGCACGGGTGGACAACACCCGGCTCAAGGAGCTCAAGGCGGCACAGGCTGCCGCCGAGCGGAAGCGTCGGCTCACCATCGCCGGTGGGGCGACGGCGGTCGTCGTCCTGGTCGTCGCAGTGGTCATCTTCGCCGCGCTCAACGCGCCGAAGGGGGCCGTGACCAGTGCGAAGACCTCCGGCACGATCTCCGACACCCTCGCCAAGGACCTCTCCAGCGTCCCGGCCAGTGCCTTCGACGCCGTCGGCGTCGGCACCGCCCAAGGGAGCGTCATCAAGGCCAAGACCGGTGACATCACCCTCAAGGACGGCAAGCCCCGGGTCATCTACGTGGGCGCGGAGTTCTGCCCCTACTGCGCGAGCGAGCGGTGGTCGCTCGTCACCGCCCTGAGCCGCTTCGGCACCTTCACCGGCCTGGCCTACGGGCTCTCGTCGGCGAACGACAACCCGGCCAACGTGCCGACGCTCAGCTTCAAGGATGTGAAGTACACCAGCGACTACCTGAGCTTCGAGTCCTACGAGGTCTCCGACCGTGACCAGAAGCCGCTGCAGACCCTGCCCGACGACGTGACCGCCCTACAGAAGGCGGACGACCCGCAGGGGAACATCCCCTACCTCTCCTTCGCCGGCAAGGCCTTCCAGTCGGGCTCGGTCTACGACGGCTCGGTGCTCGGCAACAACCCGCAGGACACCATCGGGGCGCAGGTGAGCGACCCGACGACGGCGATCGGCAAGGGCGTGCTCGGGGGGGCGAATGTCACCACCGCGCGGCTGTGCACGCTGACGGGCAACAAGCCGGCCGACGTCTGCACGTCGGCCGGCGTCAAGGCCGCCGCGGCGGCCGCCGGCACGGGTCAGTGAGGTGGCAGTGAGCCAGCAGCGGGAGCGGACGACGGCTCACGGTCGCCCGGCCCGGGCTCGGGTCCTGCCCGGGTGGCTGCCTCCGGTGTCCCTCGGTCTGTCGGTGCTCGGGCTGCTGCTGTCGGCCTACCTGACCTTCGAGCACTTCACCCAGAACGCCACCCTGGCCTGCAGCTCGACAGCGACGGTCAACTGCCAGAAGGTCACCGAGAGCGAGTGGTCCTCCTTCCTCGGGGTCCCCGTGGCGGTGCTGGGGCTGCTGTTCTTCGCCTCGATGGTGGCTCTCTGCCTGCCCACCACGTACCGCCGCGCAGGCACGGCGCTCGACGTCGTGCGGGTCACGTGGTGTGCCATCGGGCTGGCCTTCGCGCTCTACCTCGTCTTCGCCGAGCTTTACCACATCCACGCGATCTGTCTGTGGTGCACCGGGGTACACGTCGTCACCTTCGTGCTGCTGGTGACGTTGATCTTCGGGCACCTGCTGGCCGAGCCCTCTGACGACTGAGCCAGGCGACTGAGCCCTGCGACTGAGGCCTCCGACCTCGTGTCGCGCGGTCAGCCGGTGGTGATGACCGGCATCGACACGGTGTCGACCTCGAGCACGGAGGCCTCGTCGGGCTTGGCCGGCAGGACCGACCTCACGTAGTCGTCGACCGCGGTGGCGACGGTGACGTCGCGGCCGGCGCGCTCCGACATGTACCACCGGTGCTCGAGCACCTCGTGGAAGACCTCGGCCGGCTCGAGCTTGCCGGCGAGCTCGCGCGGCACCGCGCGCACCGTCGGCTCGTAGACCCGAGCCAGCCAGTCGTGCGCGACGATCTCCTCGTCGTCGTTCTGGCGGTCGGTGGCGGCCTGGAAGGAGTCGAGGTCGTTGAGCAGCCGACGGGCCTGGTTCTCCTCGGCGTCGAGCCCGGTGAGGCGCAGGAGGCGGCGGGAGTGGTGCCCGGCGTCGACGACCTTGGGCTGGATGGAGATGCTCGTGCCGTCGAGGTCGGTCGACATCGACAGCTCGTCGATGTCGAAGCCGAGCTCGTTGAGCCGGCGGATGCGCTCCTCGACCCGCCACCGGTCACCCGTCTCGAAGCGCTCCACCTGGGTCAGCTCGGTCCACAGCGAGGCGTAGCGCTCGACGATCCGGTTGGAGACCTCGATCGGGTCGGCGCGCTCCTCGAGCAGCCCGCCCGCCTCGAGGTCCATCAGCTCGCCGGCGATGTTGACCCGGGCGATGTCGAGGTCGTGCTCGCGCTGCCCGTCGGTCAGCCGTGCGTGCAGCTCGCCCGTCTCGGCGTCGACGAGGTAGGCCGCGAAGGCTCCGGCGTCGCGGCGGAAGAGGGTGTTCGACAAGGAGACGTCGCCCCACCAGAAGCCGGTGAGGTGCAGCCGCACGAGCAGCACGGCGAGGGCGTCGGTGAGCCGCGAGGCGGTGTCGGGGCGCAGCGCCTGGCTGTAGAGGGCGCGGTAGGGAAGGGAGTACTGCAGGTGACGGGTGAGCAGGCAGGCGTCGAGCGGCTCGCCGTCGGCCCCGATCCGACCGGTGACGACGGCGAAGGGCTCCACCGACGGCACCTCGAGGCGGGCGAGGTTGCGCAGCATGTCGTACTCGCGCCGGGCGAGCTCGGCCTTGATCTCCTTGACCGCGATGACCCGGCCCTGGAACTTGACGAACCGCACGACGTGCCGCGAGATGCCTCGGGGCAGCGCAGCGAGCGTCTCTGACGGCCACGCCTCCAGCGGCGTCGCCCAGGGCAGGTCGAGCAGGGCCGGCGCAGGCCGGGCAGTCGTGAACTCCAGTGCCACAGGGTCCATCCTCCCATCTCCGGTCCGCCGCGGTCGCGCCCTCCATACCGCCGACCCCGTAGGTAGCCAGAGAATCACCCCGGGACGCGCTTGGAGGGTGATTCTCTGGCTACCCAGGACGAGCCCTTACGGCGACGCCACCCCGGCCGGCGGCCGGGGTGGCGTCGAGGTCGAGCGGGAGGGTCAGGCGCCGACGCGCAGCCCGGTCTCGCTGTTGAAGACGTGCAGGTGGCCCTCGCTGGGCACCAGGTGGATCGTCGAGCCCTTCTCCGGGGGGCGACGGCCGTCGACGCGGGCGATGAAGGGCTTGACCGACTCCTCGTTGTCGGCCGAGGCGATGGCCTGCTTCTCATTGGTGGTGCCGTAGATGTAGGCGTCGGCGCCGAGCTCCTCGACGACGTCGACCATGACCGCGATGCCACCGTGGTCGGAGAGGGTCATGTCTTCGGGGCGCACCCCGACGGTGACCGTCTTGCCGGCCTTGGTGAGGTCGTCACGCGACACCGGCACGACGGTGTCGCCGAACCTCACGCCGCCGTCGGTGACCGGCATCTCGAGGAGGTTCATCGCCGGCGACCCGATGAAGCCCGCGACAAAGACGTTCTGCGGTCGGTCGTACATGTTGCGGGGCGTGTCGCACTGCATCAGCAGCCCGTCCTTGAGCACCGCCACCCGGTCACCCATGGTCATGGCCTCAACCTGGTCGTGGGTGACGTAGACCGTCGTGACGCCGAGGCGCCGCTGGAGAGAGGCGATCTGGGTGCGGGTCTGCACGCGCAGCTTGGCGTCGAGGTTGGACAGCGGCTCGTCCATGAGGAAGACCTGCGGAGAGCGCACGATCGCGCGACCCATGGCGACGCGCTGGCGCTGGCCACCGGACAGGGCCTTGGGCTTGCGCTCGAGGTAGGGGTCGAGGTCGAGGATCTTGGCCGCCTCCTTGACCCGCTTCGCGATCTCGTCCTTGGAGACCCCGGCGATCTTGAGCGCGAAGCCCATGTTGTCGGCGACGGTCATGTGCGGGTAGAGGGCGTAGTTCTGGAAGACCATGGCGACGTCGCGGTCCTTGGGGGACAGGTTGGTGACGTCGCGGTCACCGATGAGGATGCGGCCGGCGTTGACCTCCTCGAGGCCCGCCAGCATGCGCAGGGAGGTGGACTTGCCACATCCGGAGGGACCGACGAGGACGAGGAACTCGCCGTCGGCGATGTCGATGTTGAGCTTGTCGACCGAGGGGGTCGGGTTGCCCGGGTACTGCCGGGTGGCCTCGTCGAAGGTCACGGTTGCCATGCTGGCCTCTCCTTCACCGGCAGGAACGTGCCGGACGATCCGTCGTAAAGGTGGACGCCGGACGTCGTCGTCCGGCTCCGGCATCATGCCTCGGATCCGTGACGAAAGCCACCCCCCGGGCGTCTGCGCGTCGTTTCGGGGGCCACTTGGTGACCCACGGTCGACGCGCGACCCGGGGTGCCCTAGAACTGGGGACGTGCCCCCTGCAGACCTCGATGCCGCCGTCAGTGCCGTGACCCCCTCCGGAGGCTCCGGAGGCTCCGGAGGCTCCGGAGGCTCGGGTGAGCACGGGGACAGCACCGTCACCGTCGTCGTCGCGCTCGTCGCCAACGGGCTCATCGCCGTGGCCAAGACCGGCGCGGCCCTGCTGAGCGGGTCGGCCTCGATGGTCGCCGAGGCCGCCCACTCCTGGGCCGACACGGGCAACGAGGTCTTCCTGCTCGTTGCCGAGCGCCGCGGGGCGCGACCGCGCGATGCGGAGCACCCCCGGGGCCACGGGCGCGAGACCTACGTCTGGTCGCTCTTCGCCGCCTTCGGGCTGTTCATGGTGGGGGCCGCGGTGTCGGTGCTGCACGGCATCCAGCAGCTCTCGGCGGGGGCTTCGGAGGGCGACTACCTGGTCAACTACGTCGTCCTCGGTGTCGCCTTCGTGCTCGAGGGGGTCTCCTTCGGGCAGGCCCTGCGACAGACGCGGGGGAGTGCGCGCAAGTGGGGGCTGCATCCGCTGTCCTACATCAACCGGACCTCCAACCCGACCTTGCGGGCGGTCTTCGTCGAGGACTCCTCTGCCCTGACCGGACTGGTGCTCGCGGCTATCGGCGTCCTGCTGCACGAGCTCACCGGCAACGCGGTCTGGGACGCCGTCGGCTCGATCGCGGTGGGCCTGCTCCTCGGTGGCGTCGCCATCTTCCTCATTCGTCGCAACAGCCAGTTCCTGCTCGGGGAGGCCATCAGCCCCGTGCTGCGAGAGCGGGTGCTGGAGGTGCTCGCGGGCTTCGAGGAGATCGACCGGGTCACCTACCTGCACCTGGAGTACGTCGGGCCGCTGCGTTTCTTCGTCGTCGCCGCCGTCGACCTCACCGGCGACGACCCCGAGCCGCAGCTCGCCGTCCGTCTTCGGGCCCTGGAGGCTCGGCTCGAGGGCCACGAGAGCGTGGAGGACGCCGTCCTCACCCTCTCGACCCCTGACGAGCCCAGCCTGCTCGTCTCCGAGCACTGGCCCCAGCCCTGAACCCCCGACCTGGCTCCCGCGCTTGCCCTCAGGGTGTGGGGAGGCTGCGGTTCAGGCACCGCTCGACGAGATCCTGGGGGCGAGGGCAGAGCACGCGGAGCACGTCTTGCGGCCCGAGCTCGTCGTGCGAGGCGCGACCGACTCCTCCGGGCTGGCGCGACGCCTCAGCCGCGGTCAGCGGCCGAGCCGGGGGCGAGCGCGCGTCGCAGCTCGAGCAGCTGGGCGATGGTCTCGACGAGCTCGGCGACGGACTCGACCCGGTGGGCGGCGGCGGTGTCGCCCTGGCCCACCTTGACGGTGACGTCGCCCCCGCGGGGGTCGAGCACCGCGAAGGCATCCTCGTCGGTGACGTCGTCCCCGCTGTAGAAGACGGTCTCGGCGCCGACCGCGTCGGCCAGCGCCCGCAGCGCGGAACCTTTGTCGGCGTGAGAGACCGAGAGCTCGAGCACCGACTTGCCGCGGAGCACCCGCACGTCGTCGCGGCCCTGGCTGAGGGCCTCGGCCGCGAGCAGCGCTGCGTCCGCGCTCTCCTGCGGCAGCCCGCGGGTGTGCACGGCGACGGCTGACCGCTTGCGCTCCAGCCTCGCCCCGGGGTGGTCCTCGATGAGCTCGGCGACGATGGTCGTCAGCTCGTCGAGCAGGCCACGTTGCGCGTCGTCGAGGCGCCCGTCGACGACACCCTGCGCGCTCGACTCCGCGCCGTGGCTGCCCACGAGCACGATCGGCTCGTGGTCCTGCACGCCGGTGAGCCCGGCCAGGGTCGCGAGGTCTCGGCCCGACACGATGGCGACGTGGGTGCCGGGCAGGCGGGCGAGCGCGCGCAGGGCGACCATCGCACCGGGGGCGGGCACGCAGGCCGAGGGG
>JALYVC010000217.1 GCA_030853445.1 Actinomycetota bacterium
GTTCTGCCCTGGCCAACGGCGCGTCGCCGGCCGCTGTGGCCCTGGCCGGGCTGCTCGTGCTGGTCGGGGCGGCCGTCCCGGTCGTCCTGCTGCGCCGGCGCACGACGGTCGAGCCGATTGGAGGCGACGGCTCGCCTCCTCGCAAGGCATAACGTGACACAGGGTTTCGTATAATGGACAGTTATGCGAAACAGGTGTCCAGGGCTCAGACTCGTCCGGTGTCCACCGCATCGACCCCTTCGTCCTCGTCTCCCACGCCCCCCTCGTCGGGCAGCCCCGAGGCGTCGGTGAGCCGACCCCAGCGTCGGGTGGGTCAGCCGAGCGGTGCCTGGGCCGACGGTGACCGCGCCCCCCTCAACCACAACGAGGCCTTCAAGCAGGAGGACGACGGCCTCAACGTGCGCCAGCGGATCATCGACACCTACAGCCGCGAGGGGTTCGGCTCCATCCTCGACGACGACCTGCGCGGACGGATGCGGTGGTGGGGTCTGTACACCCAGCGCAAGCCGGGTATCGAGGGCGGCAGGACCGCCACGCTCGAGGCAGCGGAGCTCGATGCGGAGTACTTCATGCTGAGGATCCGGTCCGACGGGGGCGCGCTCTCGGGTGAGCAGCTGCGCACCATCGCCGACATCAGCACCGAGTTCGCGCGGGGCACGGCCGACGTCACCGACCGTCAGAACATCCAGCTGCACTGGATCCGCATCGAGGACGTCCCCGAGATCTGGGACCGACTCGAGGCGGTCCGCCTGATGACGACCCAGGCCTGCGGGGACACCCCCCGGGTGATCCTCGGCTCCCCGGTGGCCGGCATCGACGCCGACGAGATCATCGACGGCACGCCGGCGCTCGAGGCGATCCGCGACCGCTACATCGGCGACCCGGAGTTCTCCAACCTGCCGCGCAAGTTCAAGACGGCCATCTCCGGCAGCCCGAGCCTCGACGTCACGCACGAGGCCAACGACATCTCCTTCGTGGGGGTCGACCACCCCGAGCACGGCCCCGGGTTCGACGTGTGGGTCGGTGGGGGCCTGTCGACCAACCCGATCTTCGCCCGGCGTCTCGGTGCCTGGGTGCCCCTGGAGGAGGTCCCCGAGGTCTGGAAGGGCGTCGTGTCGATCTTCCGCGACCACGGCTACCGCCGTCTGCGCACGAAGGCCCGCCTGAAGTTCCTCATGGCCGACTGGGGTCCGGAGAGGTTCCGTGAGGTGCTCGAGCGCGACTACCTCAGGCGGGCGCTGCTCGACGGGCCGCCTCCGCCCGACCCGGGCGACCGGCGACGCGACCACGTCGGCGTGCACCGGCAGAAGGACGGCCGCTACTGGGTCGGGGTGGCCCCGATCGCCGGACGTCTCAGCGGCGACACGCTCGTGCGCCTCGCCGACCTCGCCTCGACCCACGCCACGGGGCGGGTGAGGCTCACGGCCCAGCAGAAGCTGCTGGTCCTCGACGTGCCGCAGGTTCAGGTGGACGCGCTGACGGCGGCGCTCGAGCAGATCGGTCTGACGAGCGCTCCCAGTGAGTTCCGTCGCGGTGTCCTGGCCTGCACCGGCATCGAGTTCTGTAAGCTGGCCCTCGTCGAGACCAAGGCGCGCGCGCGGACGGCGGTCGAGGAGCTCGAGAAGCGGCTGCCGGGCTTCGACGTCCCCTTCACCCTCCACGTCAACGGGTGCCCCAACTCGTGTGCCCGGTTCCAGGTCGCCGACGTGGGCCTCAAGGGCCTGATCATGCAGGACGAGCAGGGCAACGACGTCGAGGGCTTCCAGGTCCACCTCGGTGGCAGCATCGGCGCCGAGGCCCGGCTGGCCCGCAAGACGCGCCAGCTGCGGGTGACCGCGGACGAGCTCCCCGACTACGTCGAGCGGCTCGGTCGTCGATACCTCGACCAGCGTGACGGCGCCGAGCCCTTCGGGCAGTGGGCCCGCCGGGTCGACGAGGCGCAGCTTAGATGACCAGCCTCCCCCGCCGCCGGTCGAGCGCCTCCGACCTCCTGCCACCCAGCACGACCGCCCGTCCGACCCGCACCACCCGAGGAGGCACCCCGTGACCGTCACCATCACCCGAGGAGGCACCGGTGGGCAGTGCCGTCCCGAGACGCTGCGCGCGCTGGTCGCCGAGGGCACCGAGGTCGTCGCAGACGCAGGGCCCGGACTCGAGCCGTCCACCTACGAGGAGCGGGTCGCCATGGCTCGCAGCGCCCTGCGCTGGGCCCAGGAGACCTTCGGCGAGGCCCTCACCGTCGCCAGCTCGATGGGCGACACCGTCATGGCCCACCTCGCCGGCACGACCGTCCCCGGCGTCGACGTCTTCTTCCTCGACACCGGCTACCACTTCGCCGAGACGGTCGGCACCCGCGACGCCTACGACGTGATGATGCCGATCAACGTGCGCACGGTGCTCCCCCTGCTCAGCGTCAAGCAGCAGGACGTCGAGTTCGGTGCCCGGCTGCACGACCGCGACCCCGACCTCTGCTGCCAGCTGCGCAAGGTCGAGCCGCTGCAGCGCGCGCTCAAGGGTCGGCAGGCGTGGGTGAGCGGGCTGCGCCGCGACGAGTCCGACACGCGGGCCCTGACGCCCGTCATTGCCTACGACGAGCAGCGTCAGATGGTCAAGATCAACCCGCTGGCGACCTGGAGCCACGACGACGTCGCCCGCTTCATCGCCGAGGAGGGGGTCTTCGAGAACCCGCTCAAGAGCGAGGGCTACGCCTCCATCGGGTGCGGGCCGTGCACGCGGGCCATCCACCCCGGCGAGGACGAGCGGGCCGGCCGATGGGCCGGGCGCGCCAAGACCGAGTGCGGACTGCACACCTGACCGTGCGCGCACCCCACCGACTCCCACCAGTGCCGGGCGGACCCGTGATGATCGCGTCCGCACGAAACACGCTGTCAGGAACATGGACCCGTGGCTGACAGCACCCGTGGCTACCCCGTGACGCTCGACCTCAGCGGCCGACGGGTGCTCGTCGTCGGCGGCGGGCCGGTCGCGACCCGCCGGGCGCTGTCCCTCGTCGAGGTCGGCGCCCGGGTCGAGGTGGTCGCACCCGAGGCGACGGCCGACCTCACCTCGGCGGCGGCCGCCGGTCGGCTCACCTGGCGCCCACGGCCCTACCTGAACGGCGACACGGTACGCCCTGCTCGTGCCTGGCTGGTGCACACGGCCACCGGCACCCCGGCCGATGCCCAGGTGGCGGCCGACTGCGAGACCGACGGCGTGTGGTGCGTGCGTGCCGACGACGCGCACGCCTCGTCGGCCTGGACCCCGGCGGTGGCCCGGGGGGTCGCGGGCAGCCCGGCCGAGGGG
>JALYVC010000226.1 GCA_030853445.1 Actinomycetota bacterium
GCGGTCCTCGCAATGGGTTCGCTGTCCAGCTCCCTGGCTAGACCGCCCGGCACCTGGACCGGCCTGACCGTCGCCGCATCAGGTGTAGTGCTGCTGCTCGCGTCGACGCTAGCCTGCCGAGTAATGCTAGCTCTCGAGCGACGACGCCGACGGGAGTCAGCAGGGGGAGGTGAAGGCTCCTCCAGGCCGGGCCAGACCCACGGGCATGCCACCCTGGCCGAAGCCGCCCGTCAGGTTCGTCGGTGAACGGACCCTGGGCTGAGCCTGGACCGGCCGGGGCAGGAGGTGGGAAACCCCGAGCGCGTGACCGGCGGCCGATGCGAACCACCCTCGCCGCCTCGCCGACAGCAGGGACGCCGACGGCTCCCGACGGACCGCCGCCGCTGCTCGAAGCGACCGCAATCACCAAGTCCTACCAGCGGGGCATCTGGCCACGCCGCCGCACCAGCCACGTTCTCACCGGCGCGGACCTCACCCTGTTCCCGGCCGAGGTCGTCGGGCTCGTCGGGGAGAACGGGTCCGGTAAATCCACCCTGATGAAGATTTTGGTCGGCGCCCTCGCAGCCGACCAGGGTCAAGTCACGCGATCGGGCCGACTGGGCTACTGCCCGCAGGAACCCCTCGTCTATCCGAGGCTGACCTGCGACGAGCACTTCGACCTTTTCGGCCACGCCTACGCCATGACAGGCGACGCCACGTCGGTGTCCGCGACGAGGATCTATGAGGCGCTGGGGTTTGACCGATATGCCGAAACCCGCGCCGACCAGCTCTCCGGAGGTACGCTCTCCAAGCTCAACCTCGGTCTGGCCTTGCTTGCAGACCCCGATCTACTCCTGCTCGACGAGCCCTATGCGGGTTTCGACTGGGAGACCTACCTCAGGTTCTGGGACCTCGTAGCGCAGCGGCGCAAGGCCGGACGGACGGTGTTGATCATCAGCCACTTCGTGGTCGACGAGGAACGCTTCGACCGCATCGTCACCGTCCGCAACGGGAAGACGGCACCGAGGTGACGACCCTGGTGCTTGTTGGCCGATTCCTGAACGACTACGCCCGCAACCCGGTCAACCTGCTCCTGCTCGCCGTCATCCCGACGGTGTTCGTCGTCGTCGTCGCCAGCAGCCTGGCCGACTATGCGCAGCTGCTCGGAGGTCCGGCCGGGGCCTCCGTCCAGACGGTCACCGCTGGCTGGGCTGCGGCCTTCTTGGCTGGGATCGCCATGTACTTCCAGACTGCGCAGACGCGCGACACCGACCGCAGAGTGGTCATCGCAGGTCTGCCCGCCACCCGGATGGCACTGGCCCGACTGCTCACCGGCGGGTGCCTGGCCCTCCTGGCCGCCACCACCGCACTGATCGCGCTTGCGCTCCGCACGGGGATCGACTCTGTCGGCTACGCAGTGGCCGGCACCTTGATGTTCAGCGTCATCTACGTCGCCATCGGCGCCGCCGTCGGATCCGTCGTCAGCTCCCCGGTCACCGGCACCGTGATCGTTCTGTTCATCTGGATCCTCGACGTCTTCTTCGGCCCCGCCATGGGCGCCGCCGACCGGATCGCCACGCGCGGGCTGCCGACCCACTACGTCACGCTGTGGATGCTCGACCTGCCCTCCGGCCCCCGAGGCCGCGTCGGTGACCTTGGCTGGGCACTGGCCACCACCCTCGCAGCGGCCTGTGCCGCCTGGGCTCTCGCCGCCGCCCGCACCCGCACCGTCCACCGGCGGGTCAAGGGTGCTCCCCCCGGCACACGGCGCGACCAGGCCGCTGGCGCGTGGCGGGCCGCCTGCAAGGACGCCCGTCGCACCCCGTCCTTGTGGGCGCTCCTCGTCATCGTCCCCGTGGTGTTCATCCTCGGCGCGGACGCGGTGACCCCTAACAAGCCGATCACCGTCACCCTCAACGGCCCCGAAGGCGCGTTCTCCGGCATCTTCCCAATGCCCGACGTGCACGTCGCCACGATGGCGCCGATCGCGATCGCCTCGCTCTCTGCGCTCATCGGCCTGTTCACGGTGCTCGACAGTCATGACGGCGACCGCCGTGTGGCTCTCGCAGGCATGCGTTCGGCCGCCCTGCTGACCGCCCGCCTCGAGGCACTTGTCCTTGCCACCCTCGGTGCCACCGCCATCTCGTTGGCCACCGCTGCGCTGGTCTTCCATGCCGTCCAGTGGCTGACCTATGCCGCTGCCAGCCTGCTGATCGCGATCACCTACGGACTGATCGGTGCGCTGCTCGCACCGATCTTCGGCCGCGTCGGCGGGGTGTTCATCGCGTTCCTGCTGCCCTTTCTGGATATTGGCATCGTTCAGAGCCCGATGCTTCATGCCTCACCTACCGCAGGCTCCCAGCTGCTCCCCGGGTACGGCGGGTCCCGCGTCCTCCTGGACGGCGCCCTCATGGGCACCTTCGACGACTGGGTCCCGCTGCTGATAGGACTCGCCTGGCCGACGGCACTCGTGCTCGCCGTGGCCCTGGCCTACCGGCGCGCTACACAACCAGTGAGGCCACTGCCGCAGCCGGATGTCGTGGGGCCGTCGTCTCACCGGACAGGGGGCACGACGTGAGACCAGTCCCGAGACGGGTCAGGCGGAAGCCGAAGGCGTTCCGGCCGACGTGTTTGGCAGGCGGTTCGTACCTCCTCGGACCGGGCATTGGAGTGCCCGTTCGTGATCGCTGAACCGACCGCAGGCCCCCTTGACCCCAGCAACAAGGTCGTCGCCTGCTCGACCGCCTGCCCGTCTCGCGGCTGAGGCCGCGGCCCTGGCCTCCGCCCTGATCTCTGGGGCGATCGGCGACTGGTGCTGGCGGGTCCGTCCTGTCGAGGTCCTGGTGCCGTGCCTGCTCGGCTGGTGCTCACCGTGTCCCCGGCCGTCACCGCCCTCCGCTTCCAGCCGAAGCTGTGGGTCGCGTTCTTTGTCGGCAACCTCCTGGCCGGGATCACCCACGCGATGCCCGGCGCCCCGGCCGGCGCTGCCCTCGCTGGTCTTGGCGAAACCCACCTCGTGTCCTTCGCCGCCGTACTCGCCCTCGGCACCGTGCAGAACCCCATGCTCGGCACGGCGCGCCACCGAACTGGGGGTGTACCGCTCCCTGGCTACTACCCCAGTCTCGGCTGGGCGGTCCTGCTCGTGGCTGGTGTCGTGATGGTCCTGACGCGCGCCGGACCTGACGGCGGGTCAGGTGTACTTGAGGGCGATCATCATGCCGGCTTCGGCGTGGTAGATGTTGTGACAGTGGATCATCCAGTCGCCGGCGTTGTCAGCGTCCAAGTCGATCGCGAGGGACTCCATAGGAGCCATCAGCACGGTGTCCTTGCGCAGTCCTGACGGTAGGGCGAAGGTGTGGCCGTGCAGGTGCAGGGGGTGGGTCATCATCGTCATGTTGACAGCGTTGATCCGTAGACGTTGCCCGGCGGTGACGGTCAGCGGTTCGTTCTGACCGAAGGGGGCGCCGTTGATGCCCCACTGGTAGGGCTTCATCGATCCCTGCAGCGTCAGCTGGGCCGTGGCGTCGGGTGACTTGGCGGGCAGTCGGGACGACTCGGCGGGTTGCAGCTGAGAGCCGATGAGGACCTGCCCGGCGAGCTCAGCGGGGTGGGCCTCCCCGGCGGGGTTGGGGCCGCTGCCGGTGCGGACCACGGCCAGGGCCTGGCCGCCACTGGTCTTGCCGAAGGGCTGGGCCACCAGCGGGAAGACGCCGTCCGCGAGGGTGACGATGGCGTCGTAGCGTTCACCCATCCCGATATAGAACGCGCCGACCTCGACCGGCTGGACGGCGTGCCCGTCGGTGTGGGTGACCGTCATCCGGTGCCCACCGAGGGCCACGGTGAAGATCGTGTCGGACGCGGCGTTGATCACGCGTAGGCGCACACGCTGACCGGGCTTGGCGCGCAGCACGTCCGGATCGCTCGAACGCTTGCCGTTGATCAGGAAGAACGGGTAGCTGATGTCGCCAGCGTCTCCCCAGGGTGACGCGCCCGTCCCCATACCGCCCATCCCGCCGCCCATGCCGCCGCCCATCCCGCCGCCCATCCCGCCGCCCATCCCGCCCATCCCGCCCATGCCGCCGCCCGAGGCGGGACCGCCGTCTGCGATGAGCTTGGTGAGGACGTCATCGGGGGTGGTGCCCGTGCCGTCGATCCAGTCGTCGAGGACGACGACCCATTCGGCGTCGTACCCTCCGGGCTCGTGGGGGTCGTCGATGATCATCGGGGCGTAAAGGCCTCGGTCGAGCTGGACCCCGACGTGGGGGTGGAAGAAGTAGGTGCCCGGGTCGGGTGCAGTGAACTCGTACACGTACCTGGCCCCGGGCGCGACGGCGTCCTGGGTGAGCCCCGGCACGCCGTCCGCAGCGTTGTTGAGCCGGATGCCGTGCCAGTGGATGGTGGTCTCCGCGGGGAGCTGGTTGTCCAGGGTCACGCGCAGGAGGTCACCGGCCGTGGCGCGGACCAGGGGCCCGGACGCCGTCTCGTCGTACGCCCAGGTCGACACGGTCCGCCCGCCGAGGTCGAGGGTGACCGGCCGGGGGGTCAGGGTCTTCTCGACGACCTTCTGCCCGGGGGAGGGGGAGAGCGGGGCCGGGGGACCGAAGGTGCGTCGCGGCATGGCGGCCGAGCTCGACGGGCCGGACGTGCCGGAGCAGGCCGCCAAGGTCGCCGTCGCGGCGACGCCGAGGCCACCGAGCAGGATGCGACGCCGTGAGGGCCGAGAGGGTAGGGCCGTGGTCATGGTGCCTTCCGAGCTCAGGGGGTGCATGGGTGGTCAGCGGCCATCGGTGATGAGACGGCGCCGTTGCTCGTACTCCTGGAGCGTGACGTCACCGCGGGCCAGACCTTCCTTGAGCAGGGTCAAGGGATCCCGTCGCACATCAGCCGCAACCATGTCTGCGTTGCGGTATCGCCCCGGCATCAGAGCCCGGACGACGAGCACGACCACGACCCAGAACGCGATGGTGCCGAGCCCCATGACCACCCACATGCCCCACCCCATGTCGTACCCGTTGTTCCACATCATCATCGGCTCCTGTCGTCGTGAGGCCCCTGACCTGGTGGCCTCTCACCTCCAAGGTTGCGTGCGACGGGTATGGAGGCAGCGTTGCCATGGTTGAGGTTTGACGAAGATCCGCGCCCCGCAGACCAAAGGCTGTCCCAGCGGCCGCCCGCCGCGGGTCACACTGGGGTCGTGAGCCGACCCGTACCCGCTGAACCCGTGAGCCGGGTCCTGGTCGTCGAGGACGAGCGGGCGCTCGCCGGCGTGATGGCCGCCTACCTCTCCCGAGCAGGGTACGAGGCATCGGTGGTGCACACCGGACCGGCCGGGGTGGCGGCGGTGCGCGAGCAGGACCCCGACGTGGTGATCCTCGACCTGGGCCTGCCCGGGCTGGACGGCATCGAGGTCTGCCGTCAGATCCGCACCTTCTCCGACTGCTATGTCATCGTCGTGACTGCGCGCAAGGACGAGATCGACACGCTGATCGGGCTCTCGGTCGGGGCCGACGACTACGTGACCAAACCGCTCCGCATGCGGGAGATGGTGGCGCGCGTCCAGACCGTCCTGCGCCGCCCCCGTGTCGGGGCCGCGGCCCGCGGCACCGGCCAGGAACCCGTGTGGGTGTTCGGCGACCTCCGCGTGGACTCCGCCGGCCGACAGGTCCACCTGCGCGACGCCCCGGTCCCCCTCACGCCCACCGAACGTGATCTGCTGATCACGTTGGCGGGGAGACCCACGATGGCGTTCTCCCGCCGGCAGCTCATCGACGAGATCTGGGGCGGTGGGTGGGTCGGAGACGAGCACCTCGTGGACGTCCACATCGCCCACCTGCGCCGCAAGCTCGGCGACGACCCCGACACCGCCCGGTACGTCACCACCGTCCGCGGGGTCGGCTACCGGATGGGCCGCGGATGATGGGCGCAGGATGACGACTCGACCGGCCCCCCGCGCGTCCCGAGGCCTCGCCACCCGGCTCCTCGCGGGGCAGAGCATCGTCCTCGTGGCGGGCGCCCTCACCGCCGGCCTGGTGGCCATCCTCGTAGGCCCGGCCATCTTCCATGAGCACCTCGTCCAGGCCGGGCACTCCGCCAGTGGTGCAGAGCTCACGCACATCGAGACGGCCTACCGGGACGCATCGCTGATCTCCGTGGGGGTGGCGCTGCTGATCTCGATGGTTGCCGCGATCGCGGTGACGTGGTTCTTCACCCGCCGCCTGCGCCGACCCCTGCGGGACGTCACGGACGCCGCGCAGCAGCTCAGCAGCGGCAACTATGCGACCCGGGTGCCCGACGTCGGTTCCGGTACGGAGCTCGACACCCTCGCAGATGCCTTCAACAGCATGGCCGACCGCCTGGAAGGGGTCGAGGACACCCGGCGGCGCATGCTCTCCGACCTGGCCCACGAGCTCCGCACGCCCATCGCGACCTTGAGCGCGTTCCATGAGGGGCTGCACGACGGGCTGGTGATCCTCGGGCCGGAGTCACGCGCGGTCCTGGGCGAACAGACTGACCGGCTTGCCCGACTGGCCGACGACATCGACGAGGTCTCCACCGCCGAAGAGGGTCGCCTGGAGCTGGACCTGCAGACCGGGCCGGTCAGCGGCCTGTTGAGAACCGCCCACGCCGAGATGCGGGACCGGTACGCCCTCAAGGGCGTGCACCTGGCCGTGGACGCGGCCAGCGCCGACGGCCTGCTGGTGCGCGTGGACCGGGGTCGGTTCGGACAGGTCCTGACCAACCTCCTGACGAACGCCCTGCGTCACACCCCGGCGGGGGGCAGCGTGCGGCTCACCGCCGATAGCGAGGACGGCGAGGTCACCCTCGCCATCGCCGACGACGGTGAGGGAATGACGCCCGAGCAGCTCGCGCACGCCTTCGAACGCTTCTACCGGGGTGACTCGGCCCGCACCAGGGACCACAGCGGCTCCGGGATCGGCCTGACGATCAGCCAGGCCCTGGTCGACGCCCAGGGAGGGCGCCTCACCGCAGCCAGCTCGGGCGCCGGCACGGGGGCGACGTTCACCGTCGTCCTCCCGAGCGCCGCTCCCTGAAACGGGTTTCCGGAGTTCCTGGCGCGTAGGAGCAAGGAGAGTCTCGTTCGAGGCTGCCCGGGGAGCAGGCAGAGCTGGCCGTGGAAGTGTTCCGGATGCTGTCGGACGCCACCGGGGTGTGGCCGCTGGGTCACCGGATCCTTGACGGATACACATGGGGGGCACCTCCCACCTGTGAACGACCGATGAGCGTCAACGTGTATTGGCGCTAGAACTCTTTGTTGGCAACAGTTCCAGCGGTGAACAGGCCTTGCCGACGCCGGCCAGAGCACCCTCTCAGGGTGGTAGCCCGGGTTCGAACCCCGTGGGGGTCACCACGCGAACCAGGGCCCGGACCACCCGGTCGGGGCCTTCACCGTGGTGGCGGCGGGAGCGACACCATCAGCAGGGGACCCCCGGCGTAGAGCCCCCCGTCGACCGCAAGAGCCAGCCCCCCGGCATACGAGAGGGGGCTGGTGGTGGCCGTGGGGTCGGGGTGGCCCGGCTGCAGCGTCGCGACGATGCTGTGCCCGTGGACGATCCGCTCGCCGCCGAGCTGGGCGAGCACCCGCGCAGCGGCGCGCTCTCCGTGTCGACCGCTGAAGGCGTAGCGGTCGGTGAGGTCGCTCCAGACGGCCCACATGCTCTCGACCCCACCGGACAGGGCGGCCCTGATGGCCTCGTTCACCTCGTCGACGGAGCCGCCCCACTTCAGGTACTCGGTCGTGTCGGAGTGCATCAGCAGCCAGCCGTCGACGACGACGACTGCCGGCAGTGCCGCAAGCCACGCGAGGTGGTCGTCGGTCAGCCGCTCCTGGTCGTCGGCGAGGCCCCCGTTGAGCACCCAGCTGGCGGCGAAGCTCGACCCGCGATGGCCACCGACCCGGGTCTCGCCGAAGCGGTGGGTGCCGAGGGCAAGGACCTCGTGGTTACCGAGGACGGCGCCGACCTGGCCCCCAGCGGCCGCGGCCTCGCCCTGCAGCCGCCTGACGAGGTCGACGACGCCCACCCCGTCGGGACCGCGGTCGAAGAAGTCGCCGAGCACCCACAGCCGGTCCGTGCCGCCCGCCCACCCTTCGGCCGCGTCGAGCAGTCGGGCCGCCTGCAGCGCGCGAACCAGCTCGTCCCGGTGACCATGGGGATCGCTGACGACGTGAAGTGCCACGGGGGAGAAGGGCTCTCGCTCAGGCAAGCTCGCGCAGACCCGGCAGCACCCGCTCGCCGAAGGTGCGCAGGAAGCGCTCCTGGTCGTGCCCCGGGCCGTGGAAGACGAGGTGGTCGAAGCCCCAGTCGACATACGTCTTGACCGCGGCCACGACCTCGTCGGGGTCTGAGGAGACGATCCAGCGGCTGGCCACCTGCTCGTCGGAGAGCTCGTCGCCCAGGCGCTCCATCTCGAGAGGGTCGCTCGTGCCGTGCTTCTGCTCGGCCGTCAGGGACAGGGCCGCCCAGAAGCGGCAGTTCTCGACGGCACGGTCGCGCTCCGGGTCCCACGAGAGCTTGATCTCGATCATCCTGTCGATGTCGTCGCGGGTGCGGCCCGACTTCTCGAGGCCCTCGTCGACCGCGGGCAGGAGCTTGTCGGTGTAGAGCTCGGCGCCCTTTCCCGAGGTGCAGATGAAGCCGTCGCCGGCGCGACCGGCATACCGGGCGACGAGCGGCCCACCCGCCGCGACGTAGACCGGGACCGGCTGGTCCGGCTTGTCGTAGACCGTGGCGTCCTGGGTGGAGTAGTAGTCGCCCTCGAAGGTCACCCGGTCCTGGGTCCACAGCTGCTTCATCAGCGCCACCGACTCACGCAGCCGGGCGAAGCGCTCCTTGAACTCCGGCCAGCCGTCCTCGCTGTCGACCGACCCCACGACGACCTCGTTGAGCGCCTCGCCCGAGCCGACCCCGAGCATGACCCGCCCGGGGTAGAGCGACCCGAGGGTGCCGAAGGCCTGGGCCACGACCGCGGGGTTGTAGCGGAAGGTCGGGGTCATCACCGAGGTGCCGAGCTGCACCCGCTCGGTGCGCTCGCCCACCGCCGCGAGCCAGGCCAGCGAGAAGGGCGCGTGGCCTCCGTGGTGGCGCCAGGGCTGGAAGTGGTCGGAGATCATCACGCTGTCGAGGCCGACCTCCTCGGCGAGCACCGCGTAGTCGAGCAGCTGGCGGGGAGCGAACTGCTCCGCCGACGCCTTGTATCCGATCCTCAACGCCATGCTGCCCGCCACTCCCTCGTCGTTCGTCATGCCCCGTTGGCCCTCCACGACCCTATGCCTGCACGCGTCGCCGCGGAGGGTCGGCCCGTGTCGACGCCCCCGGCCCGCGGACGCCCCGGTCACGATCTGCTCGGCGACCAAGAGCGCGTCGGGACAGACCTCATCGGCCGTCGTCACGAGTGGGAGGCTTGACATTGGATAGCCCGACTCTCCATTATTGGAGAGTTCCACTATCCAGTTGTCAGGAGAGCGCGATGGCACGTGTTCAGCCGGGTCGCACGACCCACGACCACGAAGGCGCCGTCGCCGTCTTCCTCATCGGGGTCCGCTTCAACCGCCTCCATCGCGTCGACCAGTGGTGGCCCGTGCTCCTCGCGATGCCGCGCATGCTGACCGAGCTCTACCGGGCCCAGGAGGCCGCGACCCGCGGCGAGGGAGCGGACCTCGGCTTCCTCGACGCGCGGACCCTGCTCGACGGCCGGGGGGTCATGGTCGTGCAGTACTGGCGCAGCGCCGCGGACGTCTACGCGTATGCCGCCGACACCTCCCACGCGCACCGTCCGGCCTGGACGGCCTTCAACCAGCGCGCCCGCCGGGCCGCCGGGGCCGTCGGCATCTGGCACGAGACCTACGCCGTGCCTGCCGGTGCCCACGAGAGCGTCTACGTCGCGATGCCCCAGACGGGGCTGGCGAGGGCGACGAAGTCCGTACCCGTCGAGGGCAGCCGCAGGAAGCCCGCCGCCCTCGAGGGGTAGCGCCGACCCGGTCCGTGTCGCGCGGGTCGTGCAGGTCGCGCGGGTCACACCGGAGCCGCGCGGAAGGCCCCGCCCATGAGCACGGGCACCGCAGTGCCTGCATCGATCTCGGTGGCCACGTCGACGTCTGCCTCGAACCCGGCCCGCACCAGCTCGAGGGCGGAGGCGCACGACCGCACCGTGTCGGTGGGGGACGGGGTGGCCGCGTAGAGGATGCGGGCGGCGTCGGCCTCCGGGGAGAGGCTCACCTGGCTCGACTCCGCCCGGAGCGCCGCGATGACGGCGCCGGCCCCGAGGAGGTCCTCCAGGGCCGGACGCAGCGAGCCGTCCGGCCACCGCTCACCGGCCGCGACCACCGTGACCGGG
>JALYVC010000230.1 GCA_030853445.1 Actinomycetota bacterium
GTGCGCACGACCCCGGAGCCCGCCGTCATGGCCCGCTGCACGTCGCGGCGGTGGCGACCGCGCAGCAGCACGGTGTCGTCGCTCGGGGCGACCGGGATGCCCTGGGGCAGCTCACCCGCGGCCAGCCGGGCGCTGATGTCGTCGGCGATGCGGTGGGCGAAGACCAGGCCCTCCAGCAGGGAGTTCGACGCGAGGCGGTTGGCCCCGTGCACGCCCGAGCACGAGCACTCACCACAGGCGTACAGACCGACGAGCGACGAGCGGCCGTCGAGGTCGACCCGCACCCCGCCGCTGACGTAGTGCTGCGCCGGGGCGACCGGCACGAGGTCGGTGACCGGGTCGATGCCGTGCGAGCGGCAGCTGGCGAGGATCGACGGGAAGCGTCGCTCGAGGAAGTCGCCGCCGAGGTGGCGTGCGTCGAGGAACACGTGGTCGGTGCCGGTCTCGCGCATGCGGGCCACGATCGCGCGGGCCACGACGTCGCGCGGGGCGAGGTCGGCCATCGGGTGCACGCCCCGCATGAAGCGCTCCCCGCCGGCGTCGACGAGGAACGCCCCCTCGCCACGCACGGCCTCGGAGATCAGCGGCTGCTGGCCACCGGCCCCCACGCCCAGCCACAGCACGGTCGGGTGGAACTGCACGAACTCGAGGTCGGCGACGACGGCTCCGGCTCGCAGGGCCACGGCCATGCCGTCACCGGTCGAGACCGAGGGGTTGGTCGTCGCCTGGTAGATCTGCCCGAGGCCACCGGTGGCGAGCACGACGGCCCTGGCGTGGGCGGCGCCGACCCCGTCGGCCTGGCCCTCGCCGATGACGTGAAGGGTCACCCCGCACACTGCGTCCGCGGCGTCCTGCAGCAGGTCGACGACGAGCGCGTGCTCGATGACGTGGATGCCGGGGTCGTCCTGCACGGCCTGCAGGGCGGCGATGAGGGCGCGGCTGATCTCGCGGCCGGTCGCGTCGCCGCCGGCGTGGGCGATGCGGTCGCGGTGGTGCCCACCCTCACGCGTCAGGAGGATCTCGCCGTCGGGCCCGCGGTCGAACTCCGCCCCGATGGCGACGAGCTCGCGCACCCGCTGCGGCCCCTCGCGCACCAGGGTGGTCACGGCCTCGACGTCGCAGATGCCGACCCCGGCGACGAGGGTGTCCTGCAGGTGCTCCTCGGGCGAGTCACCCGGGTCCATGGCCGCCGCGATGCCGCCCTGCGCCCACGCGGTCGAGCCCTCGTCGAGGGTCGTCTTGGTGACGAGCAGCACGCTGTCGACGTGGGTGCGCAGCCGTAGCGCAGTGGTCAGCCCGGCGATGCCCGAGCCGACGACGACGACGTCGGCCGTGCGGGTCCAGCCCGGCGCCGGGGCGCCGAGCCGCCTCGGCAGGTGCAGGCTCGGGTCCGGCGGGTCGTGGTGCACCTCAGGCACGGGGCGCGCCGTCCCCCGAGGGTGTCCCGGCGTGGGTCGCGGCCGGGGCGGGTGCCGGAGCGGGTGCCGGGACGGAGTTGCCGAGCACCGGCAGCGGCCCCCCGCCCGGACCGAGCAGCAGCGGGAGGTTGTCGATCAGCCGGGTCGTGCCGACGCGCGCAGCGACGGCGAGGAGGGCCTCACCGGAATACCACTCCGGCACGTCCTGCAGCGTCTGCGGGTGCACGAGCACGAGGTAGTCGACGAGGACGAGCGGCTCCTGCACGAGCACGGCGCGGGCGGCACGACGTACGGCGGAGGGGCCGTGGCCCGCGGCGTCGCCGCCGGCCCACAGGGCGGCCGACAAGGCCAGCGCCGCCTCGCGGTCGGACGGGGCGAGGTAGGTGTTGCGACTCGACATGGCCAGGCCGTCGTGCTCGCGCACCGTGGGCACGGCCACGACGTCGACGGGCCAGTCGAGGTCGCGCACCATGCGGCGGATGAGCAGCAGCTGCTGAGCATCCTTCTGGCCGAAGAACGCGCGCGCGGGGCTGGTGAGGTGCAGCAGCTTGGCCACGACGGTGAGCACGCCGTCGAAGTGCCCGGGGCGCGACTGCCCCTCGAGCACCGTGCCCAGCACGCCCGCGCCGACCGTGACACCGGGGTCGCCCTCGGGGTAGACGACGTCGGGGGTCGGGGCGAAGACCAGCTCGACACCGGCGTCGCGACAGATCGCGAGGTCGGACTCGAAGGTGCGGGGGTAGCGCGAGAGGTCCTCCTTGGGCCCGAACTGCAGGGGGTTGAGGAAGATCGTCACGATCACGTGGTCGGCCCCCGCGCGGGCCTCACGGATGAGGGTCGCGTGCCCCTCGTGCAGCGCCCCCATGGTCATGACCACGGCGACGTCACCGCGCAGGGCGGCGCGCGCCTCGCGCAGCTGGTCACGGGTGTGGGCGACGACGGGACCCGGTGTCGCGTCGGACGGCGCGTCGGCGGTGGGGCTCACGGGGTCGGCTCCTGGTCGGGGTGGTCGGGGTGGTCGGGGTGGTCGGGGTGGTCGGGACCGCCGAGGCCCTCCTGGTGCAGCACCGCGAGGATGCGGGCTGCGGCGTCGGGCCGCAGCCGACCCGACTCGAGCGCCCGCTGGGCGGTGTCGTGGGCCAGCTGGGCGTAGGTGACGCGGATCGCCGGGGCAGCAGCGAGCTCGGCGAGATGCC
>JALYVC010000245.1 GCA_030853445.1 Actinomycetota bacterium
GAGCACCCTCGCCCGCGTCGGCTGCTGGTCGGGCGGGTGCCTGCTCGTCGGCCCGTATGCCGCGCGCTCCGGCGGTCAGGCCCTCAAGGCCGACGTGCTGCGGCGAAGCTCCTGACCCACGCCCGTCCTCCCGGGGCCGCCCGACGACCAGCCGGTCGGGCAGCGTCGGCCCCCGGGACGACGACGCACCCCGTGGCGACGACGACGCCCCACCCGGTGACCGGGTGGGGCGTCGTACGGTGTGCTGGTGCTGGCGTCAGGCGCCGACGACCTCGAGGCTGACGGTCGCGGAGACCTCCGCGTGGAGGCGGACCGTGGCCTGGTAGCTGCCGGTCGTCTTCACGTGACCGAGCACCTCGATCTTGCGCTTGTCGAGCTCGGGACCGCCGCCGGCCTTGACCGCGGCCGCGACGTCGCCACCGCTGACGGCGCCGAAGAGACGACCACCTGTGCCGGCCTTGGCCGTCACCGTGACCGGCTTGGACTCGAGGCGGCCCTTGAGCTGCTTCGCGGCGTCGAGGTCGTGGATCGCGCGGGTCGAGCGTGCCTTGGTGATGGCGTCGACCTGCTTCTGACCACCCTTGGTCCACGGCGTGGCGAAGCCGCGGGGCATGAGGTAGTTGCGGGCGTAGCCGTCCTTGACGTCGATGACGTCACCGGCGGCGCCGAGGCCGGAGACCTCGTGGGTGAGGATGAGCTTCATGGTGTGTCCTTATCTCTGCTCGGGTCTCAGCGAGCTGAGCTCGAGTAGGGCAACAGGGCCATCTCACGGGCGTTCTTGACGGCCGTGGCGATGAGGCGCTGCTCCTGGACGGAGACACCGGTAACGCGGCGCGCCCGGATCTTGCCTCGGTCGGAGATGAACTTGCGCAGCAGCGCGGTGTCCTTGTAGTCGATGTTCTCGACCTTGGCGGCCTTGAGGGGGTTCGCCTTCTTCTTGGGCTTACGCACAACGGGCTTGGCCATCGTGGTGCTCTCCTTCGTGTCGTGAGAGCCCGGGGGTGTGCCCCGGGATGGGGTGGTGCTGGTCTTGCAGTAGGCCGTGCAGTGCCTGCCTCGCGGCAGGTCACCTCAGGCGAGCGAGCGGATCGAGGTGATGACCCCGACCGATCAGGACAAGAGGATCAGAAGGGGGGCTCGTCGTAGCTCGGCGCGCCGCCACCCCAGCCACCCTGGCCGCCCTGGCCGCCCTGACCGCCCTGACCGTCGGCGGGAACAGGCTGACCACCCTGGCCACCGCTGCCCCAGCCGCCGCCCTGGGGGCTGGCGCCACCAGAGCCAGAGCCCGAGCCGGTGGCCCAGGGGTCTTCGGCGGGACTGCCGGAACCGCCCCCGGAGCCTCCGCTCCAGCCGCCACCCCCGCCGCCCGCTTGACCACCGAAGCCGCCGCCACCCCCGCCGCCGCTGCGCTGGGTCTTGGTGACCTTCGCCGAGGCGTAGCGCAGGGACGGTCCGATCTCGTCGACCTCCATCTCGACCACGGTGCGCTTCTCGCCTTCCTTGGTCTCGTAGGAGCGCGACTTCAGCCGGCCGGAGACGATGACGCGGGTGCCTCGCTGGATCGACTCGGCAACGTTCTCGGCAGCGTCACGCCAGACCGAGCAGCGCATGAACAGCGTCTCGCCGTCCTTCCACTCGTTGCTCTGGCGGTCGAACGCCCGCGGCGTGGACGCCACGGTGAAGTTCGCGACGGCTGCCCCGGACGGCGTGAAACGCAGTTCCGGGTCGCCGGTGATGTTGCCGATGACCGTGATGACGGTGTCGCCTGCCATGGATCCTTCGTTCCGCTCGTGAGGTTGCCCGCTCAGGCGCCGGGGCGCAGGAGCTTGGTGCGGAGAACCGACTCGTTGAGCCCGAGCTGACGGTCCAGCTCTTGGGCGGTGGCCGGCTCGGCCGACATGGAGACGACGGCGTAGATGCCCTCGGCCTTCTTCTTGATCTCGTAGGCGAGGCGACGACGCCCCCAGATGTCGATGTTGTCGACGGTTCCGCCGTCCTTGGTGACGACGCTGAGGAACTTGTCCAGGGACGGGGCGACGGTGCGCTCGTCCAGCTCGGGGTCGAGGATGACCATGAGTTCGTACTGACGCATGCGGTGACCCACCTCCTTCGGTCTTGGCGGTCACGGTCTCTCCGTGACAGGAGGGTTGCATGTGCACGGCCCACCATGTCCAGAGCCTGCCACGCAGAGGCGACAGGCGGTTCTCGTCATCCACACGGTGGAGGGCGAGCAGGCACGGCGAACCGGCCCAGCCTACCGGGGTCGGGCCCCCGGCCCGAAATCCGCCCAGCTGGCCACCCGGCACACCCGACACCACCGCACGACGCGGATCGGCCGCCTCGTCGGCCGGGAGCGCATCAGCCGACGCGGACGATCAGCTGGTCGCGCGCCCCGCGCAGCGGGCCAGCGAGCTCGTCAGGCTCCTGCTCGGTCGCCAGCTCCTCGTCGGCGGCCTCCAGCGCGAGGAGCAGCCCGGGGTCGAGGCCCCCGCCATGCTCCTCGGCGGCGCGGCTCAGGTCGGCGGCCTCGTCACGCAGGTCGGGCCAGCGGCTGTGCGAGACCCGCCAGGTGCGGTTCACCAGCCACAGCATCGCCGTGAGGCGTAGGACCAGGAAGGTGGCGTACCACCCGGCCGGCAGCCCGCGGTCAGGCACGGAGATCGCGGCGATGTAGAGCCAGACGGCACCGAAGTGCAGGGCCTCGGCACCGGCCCAGACCAGGTGGTCACGCCAGGCCAGACCCACGAGGGCCACGAGCGGCACCAGCCACAGCGAGCTCTGCACCGGCACCGACTTGCCCGTCGCCAACACGATGGCGACCATCACGAGGCTGACCTCGGCCACGGTCGGACGACGCGGCGCGGCCAGCGCGAGCAGCGCACCGGTGACCAGCGCGGCCACCCATCCCAGCACGGCGAGGCTCGTGACCGCACCGGGCGGCAGCGGGTAGCCCGCCAGCTGCGGCAGCAGCCAGACCGAGCCGAAGCC
>JALYVC010000247.1 GCA_030853445.1 Actinomycetota bacterium
GGCCTGCCCGGCATGTGCACGGTCCACGCCAACTCGGCGCGTGAGGCAGTGATGAAAATGTGTACCTTGCCGTTACTGGCGGGTGACAACGTGTCGTCGCGCTTCGTCGTGCCGACGGTGGCGTCGGCGCTCGACATCGTCATCCATCAGGCGCTGGAGCGGGACGGCGTGCGGCGCGTGCGCGAGATCGTCGCCGTCCCCGGTCGGGCCGAGGCCGACGTCATCGAGGTGGCCGATCTCTTCGGTCGTCGAGAAGGCGTGCTGCGCCGTCTCGACGGGTTCCCGCCCCACCAGGACCGCTTCGAGCGCGCGGGGTACGACGTCGCTGCGCTGCTCGCTCAGGAGGCCTGACGTGTCTGGGCTCGCGATCGGACTCCTGCTCGGGGTCGGCCTCTTCTGCATCTGGTGGTCCTGCTGGCCGCCGGACCCGGGGCCAGCCCGGGTGCGGTCGAGACCGGGCCCCATGGCTCGGCTCGGCGACGAGATCGCGCAGGCGGGCCTGTCCTCTTTCACCCCGACCAGCCTGGTCGGGCTCAGCCTCGGCTCCGCGGCCCTGGTCTTCCTCGTCTTCGCAGCGGGCACCCGGGTGGTCCCGGTGGCGATCGCCTTCGCGGTCATCGCGGGGTGGGCGCCGGTCGCGGTCGTCCGGATGCGGGCCCGCAAGCGGCGGGCCCAGCTGCGTGACCTCTGGCCCGATGCCGTCGACAACATCGCCTCGGCCGTCCGGGCCGGGCTGGCCCTTCCCGAGGCCCTCAGCCAGCTGGCGATCCGCGGGCCGGAGGAGCTGCGGCCAGCCTTTGCCGCGTTCGCCGAGGACTACCGGTCGTCGGGTCGGTTCCACGAGTGCCTCGACCGGCTCAAGGACCGGCTCAGCGACCCCGTGGGTGACCGCCTCGTCGAGTCGTTGCGCATCGCTCGCGAGGTCGGTGGCGCCGACCTCGGCCGCCTCCTGCGCACGCTGTCCACGTTCCTGCGCGAGGACGCCCGCACGAGGGCCGAGCTCGAGACCAGACAGGGGTGGACGGTGAACGCGGCCCGGCTGGCCAGCGCCGCCCCCTGGGTGGTGCTCGCGATGCTGTCCTCCCAGAGCGCCTCGCTCCAGGCCTACTCACGCCCGGCGGGAGTCGTGGTCCTCGCCGTCGGGGCGGCGGTGACGGTCGCGGCCTACCGGATCATGGTGCGGATCGGCCGGTTGCCCGAGGACGAGCGGGTGCTGCGATGAAAGATCTGCTCGGGTCGGGGTGGAGCTGGGAGGGTGCTCTCATCGGGCTCGGCGCTGCGGCCGGGCTGCTCCTGGCTCTCGCTGGCCTGCCGGCGAACCGACGCCACGGCCTCGAGGAGCGGCTGGAGCCCTATCTGCGCGACGCACCCCGGCCGTCGCGTCTACTGCGCGGTGCCGCCGGCGCTCCCAGCCTGGGGCTGGCCAAGGTCCTGCGGCCGCTGCTCGTCGACCTGGCCGGGCTCGCCGACCGCCTGCTCGGTGGCACCCCGAGCGTGCGGCGGCGGCTCCAGCGGGCAGGTCGCCCGCCCGATGTCGAGCGGTTCCGGGCCGAGCAGGTCATCTGGGGTGCCACAGGGGCCGGGCTCGGCCTCGCCTTCGGCGTGGTCGCCGTCGTGACCCGTGACGCCGGTGTCGTGCCGGTGGTGCTGGTCGTGGTGGCAGCCATCCTCGGGGGAGCGCTCGCCCGTGACCAGTGGCTGAGCAGGGAGGCCAACCGTCGAGAGCAGCGGATGCTCGCGGAGTTCCCCACCGTTGCCGAGCTGCTGGCCCTGGCCGTGAGTGCTGGCGAGGGCGCGGCAGGGGCGCTCGACCGCGTGTGTCGCCTCTCGCGAGGGGAGCTGGCCGACGAGCTCGCCGCGTGCCTGGCCGACGCCCGAGCTGGTGCCAGCCTGCCGGTCGCCCTGCAAGGTCTGGCCGACCGCACCGGCCTCGCCAGCCTGGCCCGGTTCGTCGACGGCATGGTCGTGGCGGTCGAGCGGGGCACCCCCCTGGCCGAGGTCCTGCGGGCCCAGGCCCAGGACGTCAGGGAGGCCGGCCGCCGCCAGATCATGGAGGAGGGCGGGCGCAAGGAGATCGCCATGATGGTCACAAGTGCGAACCTCTCCCTGTCCTAGTTCCAAGACAGAGAAGGCGACAAGCCATGACCACCAACACACACACCACCAGCACCGGCACTAGCCGGCTCCACTGGGAGGTGGCGAACTACCGCGACGAGCGCGCAGACGGCACCAGCCGGGCGCAGGCACTCCGCTCCCTCATCGACGTACGAGGCGAGCTGGCGTGGCGCCTGTCCGACCTCAGCGCCGCCCTCATGCGTCTCTCGCATGCGCTGTGCGACGACCTTCCGAGGGACACCTCCACAGTGTGGGAGGACGGTCGCCAGTACGGAGAACGGCAGGTCTGGCGGGCCATCTTCGCCAACGTCAAGGGCGCCAACGTCGCCGAGCTGCACGCCGCCTGCATGAGCACGGGGACGACGCTGGCCGCCGCGTACGGTGCGTCCGGACCCGAGTGCGTTGAGAGCACGAAGCAGGGCTAGGCCTGAGAGGACGGAGAGAGCAGTACCCCCGCCCGAGGTAGGAGCGGGGGTGCTGCAGGCCATCAGCGCCGGCGCACACGTCCCAGGCGCAGGACTCAAACGTGTTCGGCCTGGCGCCTGCCACGTACGGTCTTGTCCTTACTGCGGGCGGATCCATCGTCGATGGCCTTCCGGCGCTCGACCTCGAGCTCGTCGATGGCCCGGACGATGTCGTCCGTGGGGTGCATGGCTCGGACGCGCTCGAGGTAGGCCATCACTGGATCCACATCTGTCTCCTGCTTGACGGCCACCAAACGCTCCTTTTGCCGTGTACGACCCATGAGGTAGACTACCGTGTTTTTCGCGCTGTCTGCACTAGCACCGCCGCCGAGTCTAAGATGTTGACCACATCTGGGGAGTCCAGGACTGTGGCCGACTGCTTGGTTCGGTCTCCCATCACCACATCGACGGACAGAACCCCGACCAGATGCCCGTGCTCTCTGATCGGAACGGCAGAAATTTCTGCGTACTTGCCGACGGTGGTGACAAAATCTACACGTGACATTCGCTGCTGCGCCTTCGCGCCTACCTTCGAGTATGCAGCGTCGTCGGGCAGGTCCTTATCCCCCCAACGGACAGCCATGGCTAGGTTGTTTAGGTAGAACTGTCGATCGGTCGCCCAGCAGGTACCGATGGCACCCTTGCCGCTAGTCCAATCGACGTCGGACTCTTGGGGGGAGTCGCTAAGACGCCATCTTAGATACCGATTGAGAAATGGTGGTCGCCTACGGGTCCAGGCAAAGTACCAAAGTCGCCGCCCCTTTCGCACAAAGAAGACGCTTACGCCCAAGTCCTGCAATGGCACGCCGCGCAGGTCAGAGATCTCTACAAGAGCGCCTATGACGGCTTTTGTCGTGTTATCTCGCCGGTTGAGCTTTGATGGGATTTTGGCTCGCCAAGCGGCGCCCCGAACGCTTTCTGCGAATGAATAGAGCGCAATCGCGGCGACTAGCAAGAACGTTATTATGGGCGAGGGACTCGCTAGCCCCGCCTCTACCAGGCCCTTCAAAAGGCCGAGGGATAACGCCATGAGTGCGACGACGACGCGGATGACAATGGCCCAGCGTCTCCGGACATCGTCACGCCGTCGCGTCTCTGCGGCCGTCGCCACTGCCCCCCATTTCCTGTATGTCGTCCATGTGTCGTCGCGAGGACGATACATGGGATCGGCCGCCAGCCATCGAAAGACACCCTCCCGCGCGTTTTCGCCCGCGGGTCATGGGCGAGGGGCTGTGTGTCGACGGTGATTTCGGCGGCGCCCACGGCCGGTTCGGGGGGGATCCGGTCGTGGGCGCTGGGTCGAGGTAGTCGGGCGTGTTGGTGACTACGAGCAGTCGCCAGCCGCCTTCCGCATGGCGATGATCTGGTCAGCGGTCTTGCCGTACCACGCCTTGACGCTGGCGTCCGAGTCGTGGCGCCACTCGCCGTCCTCGTAGACGACGGCCTTGGTGACTGCCCCGAGCTTGCCTAGCGAAACCCGCACGATTGCCTTGTCCTCGCCCTCGAGCCGCACCCCCTTGGCGTCCAGGTGCAGCGTCGCCCTGGTGTCGCATGTGTTGAC
>JALYVC010000408.1 GCA_030853445.1 Actinomycetota bacterium
TCCTCATGTCCAGCAGGCGCGCCCGTCACCAACGTCCGTGGTCAGTACACCTAGCGCGAACGATCGGGTCCTCAACGCCGGCCCAGGGGGTGAGGTCAACTCAATCCGCCCGTCACACTGGGGCCACACCGGGTTGACACTCTCATGCCATCGTCGACCGAGGAACCTGTCGTGTGCCTGACTAGGAGAATCGCGAGCTGCTCGACGGTCGGCGAGCCGCGTAGTCCGGCAGGCGTTGGATACAGGCGGCAGGCCAACGCGGGTGGGGCGTCGGCAGCGGCGTAGGGGTCCCTCCCGTCGATGAGGATGGTCGGCGAGCCGGTGAACCCCAGTCGTGCGGCGTCCACGAGGGTGTCGACCTGCTCGAACCGCAGGTCCACCTTGAGACCGGTTTCTCGGGCCGCTGCCCGCAGTTGGTCTCGGGCCGTCTGCCAGTTCGGACATCCGTCGAAGAACTGGAGGGTCACGATCATGGCGTTGACCAGGGAGCAGGCGACGACATCAGGTCTCGGCGGGCAACTCGTTGGGTGAGCGTCAAGCGCAGCAGACTCGCGGAGAGGGCGATCAGGCCGGGCATCCACCTGGTCCCTGACAACTGCCCGTATGAGAGGAAGATCGCGGTCGACAGTACGACGACGTCGGCGGCGGATGCCGCGGCGCAGGCGGTCGCCGCGGCCCGGCGAGGGCCCGGGCAGGCCTTGGGTAGCCAGCGGATGGCCGGCCCGGTCGCCAGCAGGGTCAGGAGGCAGGTGACTCCTGCGGTTACGGCAAGGAGGCCCAGCACCGGGATCCGCAGCAGGAGAACGCCCGGAGGCTGGCCCGGCACGAGGGTCGCGAGCCACAGGAACCCGATGAGTGGCCCGGACAGCAGCAGGGCCAGCGCGGTGCGGCGGGCCTGTCCAGTGGCCAGCACCTGCACGAATTCGGCGGCGACCGTCGAGGCTGGACCGCAGTCCCGTACCGCGCGCTCGGCTGCCGCTTCGGGGTTCAGGCCGCGGGAGCGGTAGTGGATGACGGCGTCGCGCAGTCCGTCGGCCAGCTCCTCCAGCGCCGAACGGCGAGCGAGCGGCCAACGTGGTATCCGGGCCTCGATATCGCGGAGATAGTCAGCCACGGGAGGCGGCATCGAGTCGGTGGATCCGCCGAGGCTCAGGTGGCGGGCCATGGCCGCTCCTGCAGCAACGCCGAGACTGCCCCGGAGAAGTCCTCCCAGGCACTTCGCTGCCCGGCCAGCTCGCGCCGACCCGCGTCGGTGAGCTCGTAGGTGCGTCGGCGGCGGCCGGAGACGACGGACCACTGCGACCGAACCGCGCCTGCCGACTCGAGGCGGTGCAGTGCCGGATACACGGTTCCGGTCGGCAGGTCGAAGTGGCCGGAGCTGCCGTCCCGCAGTGACTCGATGACGGCGTAGCCATGGAGCGGGCCCGGCTCCAAGGCTGCCATCAGCAGGCCGTCCAGGTGGCCTTTCAACGCTTCCGCCCTCATAAGTAGGAACGCTACTCCGGGGCTGGTCACCGCACCACCGTAAGAGTAGCGTCACTACCTATAGTAAGGCGAGGTCTAAATCGAGGGGGCGTGACATGGCAAGCCAGTCAGCGGTCGTCCGGCTGTGCGACTCGGCGGGGCTGCCGGTGGCGGTGATTGGCGGCAAGGCCTCAACTCTGGCGCGGCTGGCCGTCGCCGGGTTCCCGGTCCCACCGGGCTTCGTCGTCACCTCGCTGGCCTGGGGTCTGGACGTTGACGAGGTCGCTGCGGCGGTGAGGGCGGCCCTGGAGTCGCCGGACCTGATCGGCGCTTCGGGGTTCGCGGTGCGGTCGTCGGCGGCTGCGGAGGACCTGCTGGGCGTCTCATACGCCGGGCAGTACGAGACCTTCCTGGATGTCCCGAAGGAGGGGGTCGTTGACGCGGTCCACCGGTGTCGCCAGGCCGCCGCCTCGGCCCGGGTCACGGCATACCGGTCCGGTCGCAGCGAAGGCGGGACGAGCGGTCGGGAGATGGCGGTGCTAGTGCAGCCCATGGTCCATCCCAGTGCGGCCGGCGTGGCCTTCACCGCCAACCCGCTGACCGGTGACCGGCACGAGAGCGTCGTCACCGCTGTCCGAGGGCTCGGCGAGCGACTGGTCAGCGGCGAGGTCGCCGGCGACGAGTGGAGCGTCCGAGCCGGCTTCGCCACCTCACACCGACGCACCGAGGACGCCATCACCGCCGAGCAAGCCGTCACCGTCGCGGACATGGCGCTGCAGGTTGACGCGTTTCTCGACGGGCCCCAGGACATCGAGTGGGCCTACCAACCCGACCAGGCAGGTGACCGGCTGATGCTGCTTCAGGCGCGGCCGATGACCGCCCTGCCGGAACCGGTCGCGTGGACCGCTCCGGGCCCGGGCTTGTGGATGCGTAACTTCCGCCTCGGGGAATGGCTGCCCGAGCCGATGACGCCGCTGTTCGCCGACTGGCTGCTACCCCTGATCGAGGACGGCTACCTCAGCGGGATGCGCGACAGCGTCGGCACCGTGGTCCCCTTCCGGTACGCAACCGTCAACGGCTGGTACTTCAACGCCGTCCCGGCACCCACCCCGGGCCTGCTGATCCGGGCTCTGACCCAGAGCCGCGGCCGGATCGTCCGACTCCTGTTCAACGCCCTCGTCCGAGTCTCCCGCAACCCAGCCGCCGCCGACCGCGCCGTCCTTGGTGACTTGTACCGGACCTGGCGTGACGTCGAGCTTCCTGCCTACCGCCGCCTCGTCGAGGCCGGGCAGGCCCAACTGCCGGACGCGACCCGCGAAGACCTAGGCAACATCATCGACCAGACCGGCCGAACAGCCGGACGACAGCTGTGGTTCCTGGCCATCGCGGGCGGATCCGCATGGAAGATGGAGAGCCGGCTGGCCCAGTTCGCCAACAAACACCTGAGCGAACTATCCGCCGACAACGGGCCCCTGGCCGACGGGATCCAAGTCCTGCTCCGGGCGCTGCCCGGCGTCGACTCAACGATGGCCGCGCACGCGGTGCTCAGCGTCGACTGGTACTGGCCCACCGCCGACACCAGCGCAAAAGACGAGGCCCTCCCGGATCCTGAGGCTGCCGCCCGCCATCACCGACTCGTCGAGCAGCGCCAACACGCCGAAGCCGACTGCCTCACCGCCTTGACGTCGACCCCCGGCTTGCACCGCGAGTTCAGCCAACTCCTCGAGGTCACTCGCCGCTACACCGTCATCCGCGAGGAACAGGCCAGAAACCTGACCCTCGGCTGGCCGCTACTGCGCTCCTGCGCGCTCCGGCTGGGACAGACCCTGACCGAGGACGAATCCCTCACCAAGGCGGCGGACGTCTTCTTCCTGACCCATGCCGAACTGAACAGGACCGCACCCCACGGTGCCACCGCTAAAGAGCGCGGCGCCCGGTGGCAGCGTCAACGCCGGCTCCCCGCACCCCTGACCCTCGGCCGACCAGCCCGGCTGATCGGCGACCCCGTCGCCCGCGCCGTCGAACGCGCCCGCGGGACCAGGCGAATCCCCAACGGCGCCATCGTCGGCCAACCCGCCAGCGCGGGACGAGCCACCGGCCCCGTCCGACTCATCACCGACCCGGCCCAGTTCGCCACCTTCCAACCAGGCGAGGTCCTCCTCGCCCGAGCCACCGCCCCCGCCTGGACCCCCCTATTCGGTCTCGCCGCCGCCGTGGTCACCGACGGCGGAGCCCTCGCCGCGCACGCCTCCATCGTGGCCCGCGAGTACGGCATCCCGGCCGTGGTCGGCACCGGCGACGCCACCCACCGCCTCGCCACCGGCCAATGGGTCACCGTCGACGGAACCACAGGGACCGTCACCCCAACGCAGCCCGTCAGGCCATGAGCACCTAAGCGCGGTGCCGCCAAATCCGCCCCGTAACACCGGGGCCACACCGGGTTGACACACACAGAGGGTGTGCAGTCGCTGTGCGGCTGCGTGGTCGCTGGCTCGACCGACGGCAGCTGGGAGGGGGGTCAGGACGACCTTGCCGCCTTTGCCTATGACCCGCAGCAGGCGGTGTCGTGTTCCTCGCCGAGGTCGCCGACGGCCGCCCCGGAGGATTCAAAATTCGCAGGCCAAGTATCCCAAGCATGGCGACGAGGGCGAAGTCGTTCGGATCTGGGGAGAGACGGCCGGCGGCGAGCATGGCCTCGAACTGCAGGTGAGTCAGCCCCAGAGTCCGGGACTCGGCTGGCACGTTGGGTCGGCGGACGTGCTCGGCCGGTGATGATGGCAGGTCGCCGTAGATGACGCAGGTGCGGTAGAACCCGGTCACGATCGACAGGCGTCGGCTGACCGTGGACGGTTTGAACCGGCGGATCTCCTGCATCCACCGCACGTACAGCTCGACCTGCGGTCGGGAGATCTCGAACGGGTCGACTCCCCGTTGAAGGCACCAGGTCAGGTAGGAGCGCAGATCCGACTCGGCGTAGACCCGGGACTGCATCTTGTAACGGGACAGGTAGGCGGCCATGGCCAGGTGCAGGCGGCTAGAGCCGGCGGAAAACGACGACGGGAAACGGGACGGCATCAGGCGTAGTCATCCCCAAGCTTGCACCCCACCGCGGCCGCGCCACCAGACCGCTGGGGACGCTCT
>JALYVC010000414.1 GCA_030853445.1 Actinomycetota bacterium
ACGCCTGACGTGGATGCGACCCGCCCCGCCGACGTGGCGAGCCGGGATGGTGGCGCCGAGCCTAACGAAGTCCGGCCGACGACGCGGGAGCGGCGTAGATATCGGGGACGCCGTCACCGTCAAGATCCTCGTTCTCCCGCTCGTGGATGCGCCGGTAGTGGCGGTTGCGCCGCCGCAGGACCACCGTCGCGAGCAGGGCCGCGAGCACCGACCCGACGAGCACGGCGAGACGGGCGTGCTCGTCCTGGGGCGAGCCGGGGCCGAAGGCCAGCTCGCCGATGAGCAGCGAGACGGTGAAGCCCACTCCCGACAGGAGGGACAGCCCGGCCACGTCGCTCCACGCGAGGTCGTCGTCGAGCTCGGCCTTGGTGAAGCGGGCGAAGAGCCAGGTGCCGCCGAAGATGCCGATGGCCTTGCCGACGACCAGCCCGACGATGACGCCGATGGCCACGATGTCGGTGATCGAGTCGGTGAAGCCGCCGCCCACGACGCGCACCCCCGCGGCGACGAAGGCGAAGACGGGCACGGCCACCGCGGCCGAGAAGGGACGCAGCCTGTGCTCGATCGTCTCGGCCAGGGTGTGTCCCTCACTGCCCGCGTGGTCGCGGCTGACCGGCACCAGCAGCCCGAGGAGCACGCCGGCGACCGTCGCGTGCACGCCCGAGGCGTGGACCAGCCCCCAGGCCACCAGGGCGGGCACGGCGAGGGCGACCGGGTGGTGCAGCACCCTGCGCAGCCGGGGCGAGCGGCAGCCGAGGCGCAGCATGCCGGTGAAGGCCGCGAGCGGGATGACGGCCAGGCCGAGGGCGAGGGCGTTGACGTCCTCGGTGTAGAAGATCGCGATGATGGTGATGGCGATGAGGTCGTCGACCACGGCGAGGGTCAGCAGGAAGCTGCGCAGGGCCGAGGGCAGGTGGGTCGAGATCACCGCGAGCACGGCGAGCGCGAAGGCGATGTCGGTCGCCGTCGGGATGGCCCAGCCCCGCAGCTGGTCACCGGAGCCACCGGCGAGGGTGACGGTCGCGGCATACAGCAGGGCGGGGAGGGCGACGCCGCACACGGCGGCGGCGATGGGCAGGGCCGCTCGCGTGCGGTCGGAGAGGTCGCCCGTGACGAACTCGCGCTTGAGCTCGATGCCCGCCACGAGGAAGAAGACGGCCAGCAGGCCGTCGGCGGCCCACGTCGACAGGCTGAGGTCGAGGTGCAGGGCAGAAGGGCCGAAGGTGAGCTCGCGCAGGCTCTCGTATGCCGTGTGCCACGGCGTGTTGGCCCACACCAGGGCGATGAGCGCGGCCCCGAGGAGCAGCGCGCCGCCGACCGTCTCGGTGCGTAGGGCCGTGGCGACGTAGTGCGCCTCGGGCCAGGTTCCGCGGCTGAAGAGTCGCCGCACGGGCGCAGGGACGACCGCCTGCACCGCGGACGGCGCGGTCGAGCCGCCGGGAGCCGGGGCCTCGGCGGTCTCGGGGGCGTCGGGGGTGTCAGGGGTGTCGGGCGGGTCAGGCTGGTGAGGTGGGCGTGTGTCGGACACGACGGAGCCTTTCGGGTCGGGCGGGCCGACCGGCGGCGTTGAGGGTCGATCAGGACTTGGGGCGCATTGCGAGAGCGCGCCCCGTGCTCGCCGACCAGACTTCCCGGCACACCGTGAGTTGGCACTCTACCGGGCGGGCGCGGCTAGCGTGGGGGTGTCCACAGCGGGCCGAGGCGCCTGCGCACCAGAGGCCAGGAGCGACCGATGGGCACCAGCCGATGAGCAGCACCGAGACCGATGTCTACCGCGAGGTGCCGGACGACCCTGAGGTCGGCGGCCGCGAGCTGCTTGTGATCGACGGCGTACAGGCGAGGATCAGCCCCCGCAGCGAGGTGCTGCGGCTGCTGCCGCACCGCGACCGGCGGATGGTCGGGGCCTGGTGCTTCGTCGACCTCTACGGCCCCCGGCCGGTCGCCGACGGCGAGACGATGCACGTCGCCCCGCACCCGCACACCGGTCTGCAGACCGTGAGCTGGCTGGCGTCGGGGAGGGTGCGCCACCGCGACGCGCTGGGTTCGGTGGCCGACGTCGTGCCCGGACGTGCGGCCGTGATGACCGCCGGCGACGGCATCTCGCACAGCGAGGACGTCGTCGTGCCCGCGGGTGGGGACGGCGGGCCGCACGTCCCGGGGGGTGCCGAGCGCGAGGGGGAGTCGGTGCTCCACGGGGCGCAGCTGTGGGTGGCGCTGCCCGAGGCGGAGCGGGCGCGCGAGCGCGGCTTCACCCTGCACGAGCCGGCGCCCCAGGTGGTCGTGGGGGGTCTGCGGGTGAGCGTCTTCACCGGTGACCTCGCGGGTGTCAGGGGCCCGGAACGGGGGTTCACGCCACTGGTGGGAGCCCAGCTGACACCGGCGGCGGCGGTGGACGACGGGGCTGGAGGTGGGCCGTCGCCGGAGGCGACGGGCGAGCTGGGTCTCGACGCGGCATACGAGCACCTGCTGGCGCCGATGGCGGGCGAGGTGAGCGTCGACGGCACGACCGTCGGGGCGGGTCAGGCTCTCTTCCTGGGCACCGACCGCCGGGCGGTCTCGGTGAGCCTCTCTTCCGACGCGCGCGTGCTGCTGCTCGGGGGCGCCCCGTTCGAGGAGGAGATCGTCATGTGGTGGAACTTCGTGGCCCGCACCCACGACGAGGTCGTGGTGGCCCGGGAGCAGTGGAACGCCGGGGGAGACCCGCGCTTCGGTGACGTCGACTACCCCGGCGGGGAGCGGCTCGCGGCGCCGCCGATGCCGTCGGTGCGGCTGCGCCCGCGGGGTCGTCGGCGGTAGCCGCTCTACTCGACCGCCTCGAGCAGGAGAGTCGTCAGCGCGTCAGGAGCGCTCCACATCGGCCAGTGGCCGGTGTCGAGGGTGGCGAGACGCCAATGCTCGGCGCCGAGCAGCGCCGCAACCTCGGGCGGTGGATCCGGTTGCACGGCAAGAGACTTCACGTAGGTCGTGGGTACTTCGCGCAGCGCCGCGGCCAGTCCGGTCCCGGCCGGGACCACGTCGGTGAGCGTGCGCCCGGGGTGCGGCTTGCTCCAGTCCTCGAAGAAGTGCACGTCGGCGTGGGTCAGGCCGTGGCCGTCCAGGGCGTCGTGGCCCAGCGGTGGCCAGGCCCCGTCGTGCTCGGCCAGCTGCGCGAGGAACGCCTCGCGTCCTTGGGGGCCACCGAGGTCGACGAACGACTGTCCCTCGACGGGCACGTTGGCATCGACGAGCACAAGATGCCTCAGCCGCTCACCCACCTCGAGCGCAGCGAGGGCCGTCGGGATGCCCGCGTAGCTGTGGCCGACGAGCACCACGTCGTGCAGGTCAGCTCGCTCGATTAGGCCGACGAGGTCGTCGACGTGGTCGCGCAGGCCGACACCGGTCTCGTCGGCCCGGTTGCCCAGGCCGGGCAGGGTCACCGGGCGCACGTCGTGGCCGGCGTTGAGCAGCCCGGTGCTCACCCGCTCCCAGACGTAGCCCCCGAGCCAGGCGCCGGGCACGAGCACGAAGGTCGTCATGGTCGCGATCGTAGGACCGCCGTACGGCGACCGGTCAACCGGAGGGTGGTGCGACCGGCGACGCTCCTTCGAGTCGAGGCGGCCCCGTCGCGACCTTTTACCCCGCAAGTTCGGGGTAAAAGGTCGCCGTACGGGGCGACGTTCTACCCCGGTGCGCGTTCAGCGACCGTTTACCCCGGAACTTGGGGGTAAAAGGTCGCCGTACGGGGCGACGTTCTACCTCGCTGCGCCTCCACGCCTTTGCGCCGCCGCCCCCCCAACGACCGCCGCCCGGTCACGAGCCGAAGTCGTCAGGGCGGCAACCCTGGCGGGTCAGTCCTCGGACCCGCCGGAGTTGACCCCGTTCTTGATCAGGTCCATCACCGAGGAGTCGGCGAGGGTGGTGACGTCACCGACCTCACGGTTCTCGGCGACGTCGCGCAGCAGGCGGCGCATGATCTTGCCAGAGCGCGTCTTGGGCAGCTCCTTGACGATCATGATCTGCCGCGGCTTCGCGATCGGGCCGATCTCCTTGGCCACGTGCCCGCGCAGCTCCTGGACGAGCTTCTCGCCCTCTCCGGGCTGGTCGGCCAGCTCGACGGCGTCGCCGCGCAGGATCACGAAGGCGCAGACGGCCTGGCCCGTCGTGGCGTCGGCGGCACCGACGACCGCGGCCTCGGCGACCTTCGGGTGCGACACGAGGGCCGACTCGATCTCGGTGGTCGAGAGGCGGTGGCCCGAGACGTTCATGACGTCGTCGACCCGGCCGAGGAGCCAGATGTTGCCCTCCTCGTCGCGCTTCGCACCGTCACCGGCGAAGTAGAGGTGGTCGAAGCGCGACCAGTAGGTCTCCCGGTAGCGGTCCGGGTCACCCCAGATGCCGCGCAGCATTGCCGGCCACGGCTTGTCGATGACGAGGTATCCGCCACCACCGTCGGGCACCGACTTCGCCTCGTCGTCGACGACGTCGACCGAGATGCCGGGGATGGCCTTCTGGGCCGAGCCGGGCTTGAGCGCGGTGACGCCGGGCAGCGGGCTGATCATGATGGCACCGGTCTCGGTCTGCCACCAGGTGTCGACGATGGGGGCCCTGTCGGAGCCGATCACCCGGCGATACCACATCCACGCCTCGGGGTTGATCGACTCACCGACGGAGCCGAGCACGCGCAGCGACGACAGGTCGAACTTCGCGGGGATCGACTCGCCCCACTTCATGCAGGTGCGGATGGCGGTCGGGGCGGTGTAGAAGATCGTGACCTTGTACTTCTCGATGATCTCCCACCAGCGGCCCTGGTGTGGGCTGTCGGGGGTGCCTTCGTACATGACCTGAGTGGCGCCGTTGGCCAGCGGGCCGTAGACGATGTAGGAGTGGCCGGTGACCCAGCCGATGTCGGCCGCGGTCCAGAACACGTCCGTGTCGGCCTTGAGGTCGAAGACCGCCCAGTGCGTGTAGGACACCCCGACCATGTAGCCACCCGTGGTGTGCAGCACGCCCTTGGGCTTACCGGTGGTACCGCTGGAGTACATGATGTAGAGCGGGTGCTCGGCGTCGAAGAACTCGCACTGGTGCTCGGTGCTCTGATGCTCGATCACGTCGCTCCACCAGACATCCAGGTCGTCGTTCCAGGCGACGTCCTGCCCGGTGCGCTTGACCACCACGACGTTGCGCACGCCCGGGCACTTGGCGACGGCCTCGTCCACCAACGGCTTGAGGGCCGACGCCTTACCGCGGCGGTTCGCGCCGTCCGCCGTGATCACGACCTCGACGCCGCAGTCTTTGACCCGGTCCTCGATGGACTGCGCGGAGAAGCCCGCGAAGATCACCGTGTGCGGGGCACCGAGACGGGCGCAGGCCAGCATCGCGACCACCGTCTCGGGGATCATCGGCATGTAGATGGCCACCCGATCGCCGGTCTTGACCCCCAGCTCGATCATCCCTTTTGCCGCCTGGCACACCTGCGCGAGG
>JALYVC010000460.1 GCA_030853445.1 Actinomycetota bacterium
GTCGGTCGGCTTCAGGACTGACTTTGCGTGGCACGAATGTTCCCCTTCGAGAGAGCGATGATCGACACCCGCGGATGGGGCCCGGAGTGCTTTACCCTCCCGAGTGTCGTCTGAAGTCCATATCCAGCGAAGCTCGCGCTGAAACGCGGATCGGCACGCCCCTGCAGGCGGCCCCGGTTGCCCCGCTGACCGGCCCGGGCCCCGTGTGGCGTGCTAAGTATCTTGACGTCCAGAGGTCGTGCAACATCTCGTGCAACATCTCCCGGCGATTCGGGGTGATCCGGGGTCTCTGGCGGTCAGTCGGCCTTCGGCGTCACGCACCTCCAGGACACACAAAACCGCAGGTCACAGGCCTGTGATCTGCGGTTTCACTGGTGGCCAGGGGCGGGGTCGAACCGCCGACCTTCCGATTTTCAGTCGGACGCTCGTACCAACTGAGCTACCTGGCCGGATGCGTGCCGGGCGAGCGACACACAACACGCCGGATCGCTCCGGCGTGCACCGACTATACCTGAGGGCATCCGGAGGCGATGACCACCCGAGGGGGTGCGGGAAGCGCCGTACGGACGTCAGGTCGGGCCTTCAGCCCTCAGCCCTGGGCGAGCTTCGCGACGTCGTCCCACTTCTCCCAGGTCTCGATCCGCTTGGCGTAGTCGGCCTTCGCGGTGTCGATGGGGGAGGCGCCGAAGAAGACGCGCAGCGGGGGCTCGCTCGCGTCGACGACCTTGAGGATCGCGGCCGCCGAGGCGGTCGGGTCGCCCGGGCCGGCCGAACCCGCACGGGCCTTGCGCTGGCGCTGCATCTCCTCCTTGGCCTCGGCGTAGGCCGGAAGACCCTCGGAGTGCTTGGCCGACGGTCCGGACCAGTCGGTGGCGAATCCGCCCGGCTCGACGAGGGTCACGTGGATGCCGAAGGCGGCGACCTCACCGGCCAGGGCCTGGCTGAAGCCCTCGAGGCCCCACTTGCTCGCGTGGTAGAGCCCGATGCCGGGGAAGGCGGAGATGCCACCGATCGACGACACCTGGATGATGTGGCCGGAGCCCTGCTCGCGCAGGTAGGGCAGTGCGGCCTGGGTGACCCACAGGGCGCCGAAGAGGTTGGTCTCGATCTGGGCACGAGCCTCGGCCTCGGAGACCTCCTCGATGAAGCCGAAGTGGCCGTAGCCGGCGTTGTTGACCACGACGTCGAGCCGCCCGAAGGTGTCGTAGGCGCTCTTGACCGCGGCCACGTCAGCGGCGCGGTCGGTGACGTCGAGCTGCAGCGGTAGGAAGGCGCCGCCGTACCTCGCCGTGAGGTCGTCGAGCGAGGAGGTGTCGCGCGCCGTGCCGGCGACGCGGTCGCCGCGCTCGAGGGCAGCGATGGCCCACTCGCGGCCGAAGCCGCGTGAGGTGCCGGTGATGAACCACGTCTTCTGTGTCATGTGACCGACGCTACGTCGAGAAGGAGGCTGAAGGAACACCGGGTGGCCCGGTCTGGAGAGCACCCGACGGCTCGTCCACCCCGAATCCGGCGGGTGCCCAGTGGCATGATCGTCGCGTGAGCGCCCGTCGCCGTCGCCGTCCCTCCGAGCGACGCCGGGAGCCGGCGCCGCTGGTCCGCAGACGGATCGGCTCCGGCCGGGGCTCGACCGACCAGCCCAACGTCACCGGCGACGGGGAGATCCCGCTCAGCCTGAGGTTCTGGGCTGCAGTGGTGCTGACCGGCGTCCTGTCCGGCCTGGCCGGCATCGTCCTCACGCGGTTGCTCCAGCTCGTCTCGCGGCTTGCCTACGGGCCTGGCGCGGCGACCGGGGAGCTCGCGGCCGTCGTCGCGCGGCTCGACCTCCCCCAGCGTGTCGTCCCCCTCGTCGTGGCCGGCCTCGTCGCCGGGGCGGGCTGGACGCTCCTGCGACGCTACGTGCGAGGGCGCACCGACGTCGACGACGCCGTCTGGACGGGCGACGGCCTGCTCGGCACCCGACGCAGCCTCGGCTCGGCCGTGCTCTCGCAGGTCTTCATCGGCCTGGGCGCGTCGCTCGGGCGCGAGGCCGGGCCGCGGCTGATG
>JALYVC010000463.1 GCA_030853445.1 Actinomycetota bacterium
CCCCCGGCCGAGCCCCTCCTGGTGGGCGGGCCCGCCCCCGAGGGCGACGGCGAGCCGCCGGTGCACAGCTGAGGCGACTCGCGACGGACGCGCCGTACGGCCGGTCCGGGGCGGTCAGTCGCGCACCGAGATCTCGCGCACCAGCTGCACGACCCGGGTCAGCACGTCGGGGTCGGTGGTCGGGGGCACACCGTGCCCGAGGTTGAAGATGTGGCCCGGGGCCCGACGACCCTCGGCGACGATCTCGCGCACGCGGGCCTCGATCACCGGCCACGGTGCGAAGAGCAGGGCGGGGTCGAGGTTCCCCTGCAGGGCGTAGGCGCCACCGAGGCGGGCCAGGGCGTCGGTCAGCGACACGCGGAAGTCGACGCCCACGACCTCTGCCCCGGCCGCGCCCATCGAGGCGAGCAGCTCGCCGGTGCCCACGCCGAAGTGGATCCTGGGCACGTCGAGGTCGGCCACCGCCGCGAGCGCCACCCGCGAGTGCGGCTGCACGAGCCGCTCGTAGTCGGCCCGCGACAGCGCGCCGACCCACGAGTCGAAGAGCTGCACGACGCTGGCGCCCGCAGTCGCCTGCACCCGCAGGAAGGCGCCCGAGATCTGGGCGAGCCTGGCGCACAACGCGTTCCACAGGTCAGGGTCGCCCTGCATGAGGGCCTTGGTGCGCTCGTGACCCTTGCTCGGGCCCCCCTCGACGAGGTAGGACGCGAGGGTGAAGGGTGCGCCGGCGAAACCGATGAGCGGGGTCGCCCCGAGCTCGGCCACGAGCAGGCGCACCGACTCGCTGATGTCGGGCACGTGCTCGGGGGTGAGCTCGGGCAGCCGGTCGAGGTCGGCCCAGGTCGCGAAGGGCTGCGCCACCACGGGACCGGTGCCCGGCACGATGTCGAGGTCGACACCCACCGCGGCCAGCGGCACGACGATGTCGCTGAAGAAGATGGCGGCGTCGACGCCGTGACGGCGCACGGGCTGCAGGGTGATCTCGGTGACGAGGTCAGGACGGCGGCACGACTCGAGCATCGCCACGTCGGCCCGCACCGCGCGGTACTCCGGCAGCGAGCGCCCGGCCTGGCGCATGAACCACACCGGGGTGCGTCGCACCGGCAGACGTCGAGCCGCACGCACGAGGTCGCTGTCACGGGGGGTGGTGGCGGGGCCCGTCGGGTGGCCGGTCTGGTGGCCGGTCTGGGCAGCGTCTGCGGTCTCGGGAGCGGTGGTCGTCACGTCCTCCATCGTCCCATGCGGGAGCGGCCCTCCCCGCGCGCCGGTGACGCCGGTCAGCCGGCGGCGATGGCGACGACCCCCAGCAGCGACACGACCACCCCCACGGTCTGCACCCGCATCAGCCGCTCGTGCAGCACCACCCGGGCCAGCAGGATCGTCACGACGGGGTAGAGCGACGAGAGCACGCCGACCACGCTCACCATCCCCCACGAGGCGGCGACCGCGAAGAGCGCGTTGGCCCCGAGGTCACCGAGACCGATCGGCACCAGCCAGGGCAGGTCGCGCAACCCGACTCCCCCCACGCTGCGCATTCGCACGGCGATGCCGATGAACACGAGGGAGCTCGTGAGCCGCATCCCCCACAGTGTCGAGGTGAGCGAGGTGTCGGCTCCCCGGTCGATGAGGACCAGCACCAGACCGAACCCCACGGCGGCGAACGCGGCCAGCGCCACGGGTCGCACCGCGACGCCACCGACGCCACCGCGCAGGTCGGGACCGCTCGCCAGCACCGTCCCGATCACGGCGACGGCCATTCCCCCCCAGACCACCGCGCTCGGCTGGTCGCCCAAGGCGACCCCCACCAGGGCCGGCACGGCCGCCCCGGTGGCGGCGATGGGGGCAACGACCCCCATCGTCCCGCTCGCGAGGGCGAGGTAGAAGGCGCTCAGGGCGAGGGCGCCGACCAGGCCGGCGGGCACGGCATACGCGCCCCACGCGAGCCATCGCGTGCCCTGCAGGGGGTGGCCTGCCAGCACGAAGAGGGTCATCGCGAGCAGGCCCACGAGCTGCGAGGAGCCGACCACGGCGACGGCCGGCAGCCGCTTCGAGCACAGCCCCCCCAGGAAGTCGCTCGAGCCCCAGACCACCGACGACAAGAGGGCGAGCACGGCGGACACCCGACTCACGGTACCGGCGTGGCGCGAGCGTTCCGCACCACCTGTCGACCTACCCTCGGGGGGTGCGCGAACGATCGCTCCCGGGTGACTCATCACCCGGCTTCGCCAGGGCCGTGGCCGCCCTGCGCGACGCCCGGCTGCGGCCCGAGGTGCGCCTCACCGAGGTGCCGGCGCCTCAGCGCATCGCCCCGTATGCCGTGGCCCTCACCGCCGAGGTGGCGGTCTCGACCGATGACGACGAGCTCGCCTCCGGGCGCTTCGTCCTGCTGCACGACCCCTCCGCCCCGCACCCGTGGGAGGGCGAGTGGCGCATCGTCACCTTCGCCCGCGCCGAGCTCGAGCCCGAGCTCGCCACCGACCCGTTGCTGGGGTCGGTCGGCTGGTCGTGGCTCATGGACGCCCTCGAGACCCGGAGGGTCGACTTCGCCAACGAGGCCGGCACTGTGACCCGGGTCGTCTCCGAGAGCTTCGCCGGTCTGGCCGATCGCGAGCCCAGCGTCGAGATGGAGGTCCGGGCGTCCTGGACGCCGCACGGCGACGACGTCGCCGGGCACCTGCTGGCGTGGTCCGACCTGCTCTGCACCATCGCCGGGCTGCCGCCCCTGCCCGAGGGCGTCGTCGCGCTCCCCGGCCCGCGACGCTGACCGACCGACCGGCAGACTCGCAGGGCCCCGCTCGACCCGGTTGGGCCTCGCTGACGGCTCGGCGCCATGCACCTGCGGCCGCGACGACCTAGGGTCAGAGGATGAGCGACCACCCGGGGACCCCAGTGACGGCGCAGGACGAGCGACCCACCGCCGCCCCGGTCGGCGCCGTGAGCGAACCCAGCACCTCCACCGACGGGCTTCCCGACGCCGAACCGGCCCGCGAGCTCGTCCCGCTCCTCATGCCGGCCGGCGGGGTGCCCGACGTGGTCACGCAGGAGCGGCAGCTGCTCGAGGCGGCCGCCGCGGTGGCCGGGGGCACGGGGCCGGTCGCCATCGACGCCGAGCGGGCCTCGGGTCATCGCTACGGTCAGCGCGCCTACCTCGTGCAGCTGCGCCGCGAGGGGTCCGGCACCTGGCTCATCGACCCGGCCGCGCTGCCCGACCTCAGCCCACTCAACGAGGCCATCGGCGACGCCGAGTGGGTGCTGCACGCCGCCACGCAGGACCTCCCGTGCCTCGCCGAGATCGGGCTGCGCCCCCGGCGCCTCTTCGACACCGAGCTCGGCGCCCGGTTGGTGGGCCTGCCCCGGGTGGGCCTCGGTGCCGCGGTCGAGCACTACCTCGGCCTGTCGCTCGCCAAGGAGCACTCCGCCGTCGACTGGTCGACCCGTCCCCTGCCCGAGCCCTGGCTGCGGTATGCCGCCCTCGACGTCGAGGTGCTCGTGCAGCTGCGCGACGCCATCGCCTCCGACCTCGAGTCGCAGGGCAAGCTCGGCTGGGCCCACGAGGAGTTCCACGCGCTGCTCGAGTTCTCCGGCCCCGCGCTCCGCGTCGACCCGTGGCGTCGCACCTCGGGCATGCACAAGGTGCGCAAGCGGCGCGCCGTCGCCATCGTGCGTGAGCTGTGGGAGGCGCGCGACCGTCTCGCCCAGCAGCGCGACACCTCCCCAGGGCGGGTCCTGAACGACTCCGTCCTGGTCGAGCTCGCCCTGCTCGCGCCGACCACCCCGGCCGACCTCGAGCCCAAGGAGCTGCGCCTGGCCCGGCGCAACCCCCGCCCGTGGCTGGAGGCGGTGCGCAAGGGGCTCGCCCTCCCCGAGTCGCAGCTACCGGTCCTCACCCTGCCGGCCACCGGCCCGCCCCCCCAGCGCTCATGGGCCGACCGCGACCCGGTCGCGGCAGCGCGACTCACCCAGGCCCGGGAGGAGATGGGGGTGTTCGCGCAGGAGCACGACGTGCCGGTGGAGAACGTGCTCACCCCCGACACCCTGCGGCGCGTGCTCTGGACCCCACCGGCCGATCTCAGTGAGGACGGCATCGGTGCCGCCCTCACGGCATACGGGGCCAGGGCGTGGCAGGTCGCCGTGGCCGCGCCGATCGTCGCCCGGGCCTGCGCCGACCACACCGGCTGACGTGGGGCCCTCACCGAGGTCGGTGGACGAGCTGGTGTGCCGACGGTCGGCGCCGACGTCGTCCATCTCCTGCTGGAGCCCCGACCCCCAGAGGGCGAAGGAGCTCGGGCGGTCCTACCCCGCAGCTTCGGGGTAGGACGTCGCTCCAGAGGGCGACCCTTCACCCCACTTGTCCGGCGAACCGCGCTGCTCGACCCGGGCGTGCTGCGCGTCACGGTCCCGGCGAGGAGCCCGAGGTGCTCGACCCCTGAAGCGCTCACGGCGGTTGTGCCTGAGGTCACGGGGGTGTCGCCGTGGAGGGGTTACGGCATAGAGGTTACCCACGAGTAGCATCGGGGTGGGCCGACGCCGGCCCGCACCGAACCACGCAAGGAGCCACCATGCCCCGCACCCTGAGCGAGGTCGTCTTCGTCGAGGGCGTCCGCACCCCGTTCGGCAAGGCCGGCGAGAAGGGCATCTACGCCCAGACGCGCGCCGACGACCTCGTCATCACGTGCATCCGCGAGCTGCTGCGTCGCCACCCCGAGCTGCCCAAGGAGCAGGTCGCGGAGGTCGCCATCGCGGCCACCACCCAGATCGGTGACCAGGGCCTGACGCTCGGCCGCACCGCCGCCCTGCTCTCGGGCCTGCCCAACACCACCCCGGGCTACTCCATCGACCGCATGTGTGCGGGAGCGATGACCGCGGTGACCAACGTCGCGAGCGCGATCGCCTTCGGCGCCTACGACATCGCCATCGCCGGCGGTGTCGAGCACATGGGGCACCACCCCATGGGCGAGGGTGTCGACCCCAACCCGCGGATCATCGCCGAGCGGCTCGTCGACGAGTCCGCCCTCGTCATGGGCGCCACGGCCGAGAACCTCCACGACCGCTTCCCCGAGCTGACCCGGGCCCGCACCGACGCCTTCGCAGTCGCCTCGCAGCAGAAGCTGGCCGCCGCCTACGCCGCCGGCAGGATCCAGCCCGACCTCGTCGAGGTCGCGACCCGCCACCAGGAGCTCGGCTGGGGCCTGGCCACCACCGACGAACCGCCGCGCCCCGGCACGACGCTGACCAGCCTGGCCGACCTCAAGACCCCGTTCCGGCCGCACGGCCGGATCACGGCCGGCAACAGCGCAGGGCTCAACGACGGCGCCACCGCGTGCCTCATCGCCAGCGAGCAGGCGGCGACCGATCTCGGCCTGCCGATCGGCATGCGCCTGGTCTCCTACGCCTTCGTCGGCGTCGAGCCCGAGGTCATGGGCATCGGCCCGGTTCCGGCCACCGAGAAGGCCCTGCGCACCGCCGGGCTGCGCATCGACGACATCGGTCTCTACGAGCTCAACGAGGCCTTCGCCGTGCAGGTGCTCGCCTTCCTCGACCACTTCGGCATCGCCGACGACGACCCCCGCGTCAACGAGTACGGCGGCGCCATCGCCATCGGCCACCCGCTCGCCTCCTCGGGTGTGCGCCTGATGACCCAGCTGGCCCGCCAGTTCGCCGAGCACCCCGAGGTGCGCTATGGCCTGACGGCCATGTGCATCGGCATCGGCATGGGCGGCAGCGTCATCTGGGAGAACCCGCACCACGCCGACTACGTGAGCTGCACAACGACCCCTGAGACCGACGCCGAGAAGGTGGCCTGAGATGACCGCGACTGCCCCCGTCACGCCCGTGACGCCCACCGCCGCCTTCCCCGAGGAGGTCGTCACCCACACCCCCGTGCGTGACGTCACCCTGCCACGGGGTGCCGGAACGATGGCCCTGGTCACCCTCGACAACCGCTTCGACCACACCAGGCCCAACACCCTCGGCCCGGCGACGATCGCGGGTCTCGAGGCGACCGTGCGCTCACTGGCCGCGCGCGCCGAGGCCGGCGAGATCCAGGCTGTCGGCATCACCGGCAAGCCGTTCGTCTTCGCCGTCGGCGCCGACCTCAAGGCGGTCGCCGCGGCCACGTCCCGCGAGCAGGCGCTCGACGTCGCCCGCGGTGGCCACGCGGCATACGGGGCGATCATGGACCTCCCCGTCCCCACGTTCGCCTTCGTCAACGGGGCCGCCATGGGTGGCGGCGTCGAGATCGCGCTCGCGTGCGACTACCGCACCATCTCGGCCGGTGTGCCCGCTGTCGCCCTTCCCGAGTGCTTCCTCGGGCTCGTACCCGGGTGGGGCGGCTGCTACCTGCTCCCTCGGCTCATCGGCCCGGAGAACGCGCTCGAGGTCATCATCGACAACCCGCTCACCATGAACCGCATGCTCAAGGGCCCACAGGCCTTCGCGCTCGGCCTGGGTGACGCGATGTTCGAGGCGGCCGACTTCCTGGAGGAGTCGATCCGCTGGGCCGCCGACGTCGTCTCCGGCGCCACCACGGTCCAGCGCACCGACCACACCACCGACGAGGGCGCCTGGGTGGCGGCGCTGGCCAAGGCGGCTGGCGTCGTCGAGGCCAGGACCGGTGGCGTCGCCCCTGCGCCCCTGCGGGCGCTCGAGCTGGTGCGCGCTGCCCGTACGGCGACCCGCCAGGAGGCCTTCGCCGCCGAGGACGAGGCCCTCGCCGACCTCGTGATGGGCGACGAGCTGCGGGCCGGGCTCTACGCCTTCGACCTGGTGCAGCGCCGGGCCAAGCGTCCCGCCGGCGCCCCCGACAAGACGTATGCGGCCACGGTCGCCAAGGTCGGCATCGTCGGTGCCGGGCTCATGGCCAGCCAGCTCGCCCTGCTCTTCGTGCAGCGTCTGAAGGTGCCGGTCGTCATCACCGACCTCGACCAGGATCGCGTCGACAAGGGGGTGGCCTGGGTCATCGCCGAGCTCGAGAAGCTCGCCGCCAAGGGTCGGCTGAACCCCGACGCCCTCAACCGGCTGCGTGCACTGGTCTCCGGCTCGACCTCGAAGGACGGCTTCGCCGACGCCGATGTCGTCATCGAAGCCGTCTTCGAGCAGATGTCGGTCAAGAAGGCGGTCTTCGCCCAGCTCGAGGAGGTCGTCTCCGACACCTGCGTGCTGATGACCAACACCAGCTCGCTGTCGATCACGCAGATGGCGGCCGACCTGCGTCACCCCGAGCGGGTCGTCGGCTTCCACTTCTTCAACCCCGTCGCGGTCATGCCGCTCGTCGAGATCGTCAAGGGCGAGCGGACGTCCCACGTGGCGCTGGCCACTGCCTTCGCGACCGGTAAGGCGCTGCGCAAGACCTGCGTCCTGGTCTCCGACTCGCCGTCCTTCATCGTCAACCGCCTCCTCGGCCGCTTCATGGGCGAGGTCGCCAAGGTCGTCGACGAGGGCACCCCGGTCGAGGTCGCCGACTCGGCGTTCGCGGGTCTGGCGCCCATGCCCCCGTTCGTGCTCCTCGGCCTCGTCGGCCCGGCGATCGCGCTGCACAACAGCGAGACGCTCGCTGCCGCCTTCCCCGACCGCTTCTACGTCTCCGACGGGCTCAGGGCGGTCGTCGCGGCCGGCGCGTCGGGCTTCTACTCCTACGACACCGGCCGGCCGGTCGTGGACGAGGAGGTGCGGGCCATGCTGCCGAGGCCGCAGCACCCCGTCGAGCTCACCCGCGACGAGGTCCGCGAGCGGGTGCTGTCGGTGCTCGCCGACGAGGCCGCCCGCATGCTCGACGAGGGCGTCGTGGCGGCTCCCATGGACCTCGACCTGGCCATGATCACCGGGGCAGGATTCCAGTTCTGGAACGGCGGGCTCACGCCCCTGCTCGACCGCTCAGGGGTCGCCGAGAAGGTCACCGGACAGCGCTTCCTGCCGGCCGGTGCCGCCAGCGTCCCCGTCCCCGCCTGAGAGCCGCTCCCGCCGTCCCACGACGACAGGGACATCCGGGGGAGGTCAGGCGTCGAGCAGGGGGGCCAGGGTCTCGAGGGCGGCCAGCGGGTCGGGACCGACGGGGTAGAGCGCCTGTCGGGTCGCCCCGGCGTCAGTCACCGCCCGGAGCCGCGACCGGGCCTGCTCGGGCGACCCGGTGACGGCGAGCCGGCGCACCCAGGC
>JALYVC010000475.1 GCA_030853445.1 Actinomycetota bacterium
GCCGGGCTGCTCGGACTGCTGCTGACCGCCGGCCTCGGGGTCGCCGGTGCCGCGGTCGGGTCGGAGGTGCTCCCCGGCCTGCGGGCGGGCAGGAGCGTGCCGGTGGGTCTGGGCCCTGTGCCCTTCACGCTGGCCTGCGCCCTGGCCGGGGTCGGCCTCGCCCTCGTGCTCATCGGGCTGCTCGGTCGTCGAGCCGGCTTCACCGGTCTGCTGGCCGTCGCCCTCACGGCGCTGACCGTCGCGGCAGCGACCGTGCCCCCGTTCGTCCTCTCGACCGGCACCGACGACCGCACCTGGCGCGCGAGCCAACCCGAGCCGGCCGGTGGCTACGTCGTGGGGCTCGGTGACGGCGTCCTCGACCTGTCCGGGGCCACACCCGGCCAGCAGTTCGACGTGGAGGTGGGCCTCGGTGACCTCACGGTCGTCGTCCCGCCGGGCGTGAAGGCGACGATCCAGCCCAGCCTCGGTATGGGCGAGCTCGCGGTCGTGCACGACGGGGGCGGTCGCGAGAGCCGCAAGCCCGACTCGGGCCTCGTGGTGGGCGAGGGGCCGACGACGGTCACGATCAGGGCCAGGCTGATGGCCGGCGACCTGACGGTGAGGCAGGATGCTGCCCCCATCCCGACCCGCACCGGGGGGGCAGGATGAGCGAGCGGACCGGGCCGTGGGGCGGGCACGACGACCTCCCTCAGGATGCTCCGGCGTGGGCGGCACCCCCGGTGCCCGCACCCACGTCGCCGCACCCCGCGCACCCCGCGCACCCCGCGCACCCCGAAAAGGCGCCACCTCGCCCTACCGGACCCAACTGGGGGTTGACGCTGCTGGGTCTCGTGCTGATGAGCGTCGCCTCCGTCGTCCTCGTCCAGCAGGTCACGGGAGTTGACCTGACGTCGCTCGACAGCCACGGACCCCTCGTTCTCGTGGGCGTCGGGGTGGCCTGCGCCCTCGTGGGCGTGGTCGGCATGGCGCGTCGCCGCTCCTGAGTCCCTGGCTCAGCCTCGCGCGGCCAGCAGCCGGGGCAGCTCCACGGCCCAGCTCGCGACGAGCCCGACGGAGCCGAGCTCGCTCACGGTAACCCAGGCCGACTCGGCGGTCGTGCCGCCGACGTCGTGCACCACCGGGTCGGTGGGGTGGGGGCAGCGCGCCCAGTAGGCGATCCGCACGGCGTGGAAGTCCTCGAGCCGCCCGTGCGGCGCCCTCCCCACCCAGTGGCTGCTGGTGATGGTGGCGAGCCCGGTGACCTCGACGACCTGCCCGCTCTCCTCCCACACCTCGCGGTGCAGCGCCGCCTGCGGCAGCTCGCCCGGGTCGACGCCTCCGCCGACGAGACCCCATTCCCCTGCGGCGTTGGTCGACCCCGCGAACCGCGAGAGCAGCACCCCCCTCGAGCTGGTGACGATGCCGTAGGCCGCCACCCGCTGGTAGGGCACAACCGCCTCCCCCGCGACGACGACGAGGTCGTCGTCACGGCGGACCGGGGGCTCACCGTGTGGCGGGTCGTCGACCGGAGGGCTGCTGCGCCGCACGTCGTAGACCAGCCGCAGCTCGTGTGGATCCGACTGCCCGACGACGTCTCTGGCCCTGACCGGCTCCCAGCCCCGGGCCCGCAGACCGAGGTCGGGCAGCTCTCCGTGGGCCAGCCGGAAGGTCATGACGGGCTCACCGTCGACGACACCATCGACGTAGATCTGCGCCTGGGGCACGCGGGGGTGGACCATCATCGGCGGGCGCCGGCCAGGGCGCGGGCATACTGCCCCTCGGCGACGGCCACGACACTGGCCCAGCTCTGCGTCGGCGGACGCTCGACGTTGTGGCGGGTCATCCGCTGCCGCAGGGCGGGGTCGGACACGAGCCGGACGAGGGCTGCGGCCAGGTCGTCGTCGTCGCTCGCGAGGTAGCCGTTGACGCCGTCGCTGACGAACTCGCTGATGCCGCAGCCCTGTCGGCCAACCACCGGCAGCCCGACCGTACGCGCCTCGAGGGCAGCGATGCCGAACGACTCGAGCTCACCGGGTGAGACGTAGACGTCGGCGGCGGCATACCGGGCCTTGAGCTCGTCCCGGCTGAGGCGGCCGGGGAGGCGCACCCACGACGTCATGGCGTGCTCGCCGAGGTAGTCCTCCACCGCCCCGCGCTCGGGCCCCTCCCCGAGGATCTCGACCTCGAGACGCACGTCGTCGGGCACGAGGTCGCGCACCCGGCGCAGGAGGCGCACGAAGGGCACCGGACGCTTGCGGCGGGCCAGGCGCATGGCCGTGACGACGCGCACCACGCCATCGCCGGGTGGGGTGCGGGGTGGGGTCCAGGCGGCGACGTCGATCCCGTTCGGCAGCACGTCGACCCGGCCGGCGTCGCCGATGATGCGCCGCAGCGGAGAAGCCGCGACCTCCGAGACCGCACTCATCGCCATGCCCGCGGCGGCCCACCGGCGCACGACCCCGAGGCCACGCACGACCGGGGCCATGGTGTCGAGCATGCAGTGCCAGGTCATCGCGGTCGGCAGGCCCATGCGCATCGTGAGGAGGGCGGAGTCGACGGCGAAGGGGGAGACCACCCCCATGTGCGCGTGCGCGACGTCGAAGCCCTCGAGCTCGGCGCGCATCCGCAACGGCGCCAACGGGTTGACGGGCAGGTCCCAGGGCAGGCGCAGGGCGTGGTGGTGAACAGTGACGCCGTCGAGGCTCGTCGTACGACCTCGTCGCTCCCCCCGCGGGCCGGCTGTGGCGGTGAAGACCTCGACCTCGTGGCCGCGGGCGAGCAGGTGCGTGGCGAGGTCGTGCACCTGCACCTCGATGCCTCCCAGCCGCGGGAGGAAGCAGTCCGACAGGAGGGCGACCTTCATGCGCTCGAGCATGTGTCGAGCATGTCATGGGGCAGGATGAGTCGAGTGCCCCACACCCTGCTCGCCTTCCACGCCCACCCGGACGACGAGGCCCTGCTCACCGCGGGCACCCTCGCGCGCGCCGTCGCCGAGGGGCACCGGGTCGTGGTCGTCGTCGCCACCGACGGCGAGCTGGGGCTGACGGCGGCCGACTTCCGTGACGCGGCCCAGGGGCTCGGCGGACGGCGGCTCGACGAGCTGCGCGAGAGCGCGCGGGCGCTCGGCGTGCACCGGGTGGAGTACCTCGGCTACGCCGACAGCGGCATGGGTCCGCAGATGCTGCCCGACCCCCCCGGCACGCAGCGCTTCATCGCCGCTGACGTCGACGAGGCCGCCGGACGGCTCGCGGCGCTGCTGCGCGAGGAGTCGGTCGACGTGCTGCTCACCTACGACCGCAACGGTGGCTACGGCCATCGCGACCACGTGCGGGTGCACGAGGTCGGGGCCCGGGCGGCCGAGCTGGCCGGCACCCGGCGGGTGCTCCAGGCCACGGTGCCCCGCAACGAGATCCTGCGCGGCATCCGGCTGGCGGCGAAGGTCTACCGCTTCCCGCCCGACTTCGACGTCTCCTCCTTCGAGCGCGCCTACAGCCCCCGCGCCGAGATCACCCACCGCATCTCGGTGCGCCGGTATGCCGCGCAGAAGCGCGCGTCGATGCGGGCTCACGCCTCGCAGGCCGCGGTCGACGGCGGCGCCGACCGCACCCTCGCGGCCTTCCTGCGCATCCCGCGCCCGCTCTACGACCTCGTCTTCGGGCGGGAGTGGTACGTCGACCCGTCGCGTGCGCCCGGCTCCCGGGTGGCGAGGGACGTCTTCGACGGGCTCTGACGGGTGGGGACGTCGAGCACTCGGGCACGCCGGGCGCGGCCACGCCCCGCGCCCCTAGTCTGGCGACGTCCGATCTTCAGCCGTGGTTGCCGCCGGCGACCACATCCCACCCCCCACACCCCGAGGAGAGCTCCTGTGCACCAACTCACCGGCAGGGTCGTCGCCATCACCGGAGCGGGATCGGGCATCGGTCGAGCCCTCGCCCGACGCTTCGCGCTCGAGGGGTCGCACCTGGCCCTGTCGGACGTCGATGCCGAGGGGCTGGCCGAGACCGCCCGCCTCCTGACCGACCTCGCCGTGCGGGTGACGACGGCTGTCGTCGACGTGAGCGACGAGCAGGCAGTGCTGGACTGGGCACAGGCCGTGGTCGCCGACCACGGACGGGTCAACGTCATCGTCAACAATGCCGGGGTCGCGCTGTCCGGCACCGTGGCCGGCCTGTCCATCGCCGACTACCGGTGGATCATGGGCATCAACTTCTGGGGCGTGGTGCACGGCACCAAAGCCTTCCTGCCGCATCTCGAGGCCTCCGGCGAGGGTCACGTCGTCAACATCTCCAGCGTGTTCGGCCTGACCGCCCAGCCCTTCATGAGCGGCTACAACGCCAGCAAGTTCGCCGTGCGCGGCTTCACCGAGTCACTGCGCCAGGAGCTCGACCTCACCGACTCGACGGTGACCGCCACCTGCGTGCACCCCGGAGGCATCAAGACCAACATCGCCCGGTCGGCCCGGATGAGCGAGAGCATGGTCACCACCACCGGGCAGAGCGCCGAGGAGTCGGCCGCGGAGTTCGAGAAGCTCTTCCTCACCACCGCCGACGCCGCGGCCAGGGTCATCGTCAAGGGCGTGAAGCGCAACCGCCGTCGGGTGCTCATCGGCGCCGACGCCCGCGTGTTCGACGCGATGCCTCGCCTGGCCCCGACCGGCTACCAGCGCCTCATCGGCGCCGTCATCCGCAGCCGGATGCGCAGGAAGTAGCCGACCAGCGGCTCAGGAGGCCTTGAGCAGGCGCCGCACCTGCCGGGTGCGGGCCTCGTCGGCCACGCGGTCGTCGATCTCGCCCGGCTCGAACGGCCGCCCGGTGGCGAGCTCTGCGGCCGCGCCGATGAGGTGGTCGGCGAGGCGCGGGTTGGCCGGGAGCGCGGGTCCGTGCAGGTAGCAGCCGATGACGTTGCCCGTCATCGCGCCCTCGGTGTGGTCGGTGCCGTTGTTGCCGTTGCCGGCCCTGACCGTGCCCAACGGAGCCTGACCCGGGGCGAGCAGCGTCGAGCCCGAATGGTTCTCGAAACCGACGACATCGCCCCACTGGGTCTCCACGACCAGACCGCCGATCATCCGCTTGGCGTTGCCGCGGGTGGTCACGTCGAGGATGCCGAGCCCGGGCAGCTCCTGCCCCTCGACGGTGACGAAGGCGTTGCCGAAGAGCTGGTACATCCCGCAGATCATGATCATCGGGGCGCCGTCGGCGGCGAGCCCCCGCAGCCGGTCGGCGATGACCACGAGGTCGGCCTCGACCCGGCCCTGCCCGGAGTCCTGTCCGCCACCGCCCATGAAGAGGTGCGGCTCGTCGGGCAGCGCCGAGCCCGGGTGGTGGTCCCACACGCGAACGCCATAGCCGTGGCGCCGGATCCGCGCCGAGAGGCACCGGGTGTTGCCGAGGTCGCCGTAGATCGACATCTCGCGCGGGTAGAGGTGCACGAGGTTGATCAGTCCCTTGCTGGTCACGAGGGTGCCTCCTCGCCGAAGTTGGCCAGACCGTAGCGCGCGGCCAGCAGCCGGCGCAGCCTCATCATCGCCGTGTAGGTGCAGAAGATCCTTCGCGGCTCGTCGGGGTGCTCGCTCAGGAGGCGGTCGAGGGCCCTTTCCAGGTCGAGCTCCACGTGGGCGACGTCGACGTCGTCGTACTGCAGCCGCAGGGCCATGTCGTAGCCGCGGACCCCCGAGGTGAGCGCGACTCCCTTCTCGCGCAACGACTCGAAGCTCACGTCGTAGAGCCAGGAGACGTCCTGTCCGTCGGCGTAGTCGTCGTTGACGGCGACCATGGTGGTGACCGGCTCGGCGCCGTAGGTACCGAGGGCGACGGTGAAGCCGGCCGGGTTCTTGACCAGCACCAGCTCGAGCGGCTGCCCGTCGGCGTCGATGACCTCGCCGCGCCCGAAGGGTGGGGTGACCGCCCGCAGCGCGTCCAGCGCTGCGTCGGCGCGGAACTGCGAGCCCAGCACCATCCGTGCGGTCGTGAGCGCCGCCGTCGCGTTGATCATCGCGGCGAGGCCGCGCTGCTTGAGCTCTACCGGCCCCACCTCCTGCGCCCCGAAGGTCACCGAGAACGAGCGGGCGTCATAGGGGTGCAGCAGGCCGTCGGCGTCTCCGGGCTCGGGCACGGCGTGCGCCTCGTCGAAGCGGGCGTCGGCCTCCTGCAGCGGCGGCAGGTCGTCGGCGACCGCCGGGTCGATACCGAACCAACGGATCTCGACGTCGGCCGCCAGGGTGCCGTCGACCCGCGCCACGAAGGGGTCGTCGCGGTTCAGCACGACGCCCCGGCTGGTCTGCGACGCGAGCGAGGCGAGCAGCTCGGCCGTCGTGTCGATCTCTGCGAAGCGGTCGAGCTGGTCACGAGCGACGTTGAGCAGCAACGCATGCGTGGGCGTGACGACCTTGGAGAACTGCAGTGCGTGCCACTCGTCGAGCTCGAGCACGGCGACATCGGCGTCGAGCCGCCCCGAGAGGGAGACCTCACCCAGCATCGAGGAGATGACGCCGCGGGTGAAGTTGGAGCCGGTCGGGTTGCTGAAGACCCTGTGCCCGTGGGCCGTGATGATCGCGGCGAGCATCTTCGTGGTCGTCGTCTTGCCGTTGGTGCCGGTGACGACCACGACGCCGCCGGGGATGCGTCCCAGGGCGCGGGTGAGGAAGTGCGGGTCGACCCGCTCGGCCACCAGCCCGGGCAACGCCGAGCCGCCACCTCGCAGGCGGGTCACGGTCCGCGCGGCCTTGCCCGCCAGCACGGCGGCTGTCGTCCTCAGCACGAGCCCAACCCTACGGGGCCGGTACCCCGCCGTCGCTACTCCCACTCGATCGTGCCCGGCGGCTTGCTCGTCACGTCGAGCACGACCCGGTTGACCTCGCGCACCTCGTTGGTGATGCGGGTCGAGATCTTGGCCAGCGTCTCGTAGGGCACGCGGGTCCAGTCGGCGGTCATGGCGTCCTCGGACGACACCGGCCGCAGCACGACCGGATGGCCGTAAGTGCGCCCGTCACCTTGCACGCCAACGGATCTCACGTCGGCCAGCAGCACGACCGGGCACTGCCAGATGTCGCGGTCGAGTCCGGCCACCGACAGCTCGGCACGGGCGATCGCATCGGCACGGCGCAGGATCTCGAGCCGGTCGGCCGTGACCTCGCCGATGATGCGGATGCCAAGGCCGGGCCCCGGGAAGGGCTGGCGCCACACGATCGTCTCGGGCACACCGAGCTCGAGGCCGACGGCACGCACCTCGTCCTTGAAGAGCGCGCGAAGCGGCTCGACCAGCCCGAACTGCAGGTCGTCGGGCAGCCCACCGACGTTGTGGTGGCTCTTGATGTTGGCCGCACCCTCACCGCCGCCCGACTCGACGACGTCGGGGTAGAGCGTCCCCTGCACCAGCCACTTGACGGGATGCTCCTCGTCCCCCCCTTGCTGCACCGAGGCCACGACGTCACGGGCCGCCTGCTCGAAGGTGCGGATGAACTGCGCCCCGATGATCTTGCGCTTCTCCTCGGGGTCGGTCACCCCCGCGAGCGCGGTGAGGAACTGCTCGCGCGCGTCGATGACGACGAGGTCGACCCCCGTGGCGGCGACGAAGTCCTGCTCGACCTGCTGGGCCTCCCCCTCGCGCAGCAGCCCGTGGTCGACGAAGACGCAGGTCAGCTGGTCGCCGACGGCCCGCTGCACGAGCGCCGCCGCCACCGAGGAGTCGACCCCGCCGGAGAGCGCGCAGAGCACCCGGTCGGTGCCCACCTGCAGCGCCACCCGCTCGACGAGCTCGTCGACGACGTTGGCCGGGGTCCAGTCGGCGGGGATGCTGGCCCCCTTGGTGAGGAACGCCTCGAGGGTGCGCTGCCCGAACGCCGTATGGAGCACCTCGGGGTGCCACTGCACGCCGTACAGCCGACGCTCGTCGTCCTCGAAGGCGGCCACGGGCGCGCCGTCGGAGGAGGCGGTGACCCGCATACCGGGGGGCGCCTCGCTGACCGAGTCGCCGTGCGACATCCACACCGACTGCTGCTCGGGCTGCCCGTCGAAGAGGGTCGAGCCGGTGTCGCTGATCGTCGCCGGTGTCTGGCCGTACTCGCCGCGGCCGGTGTGGGCGACGCTGCCGCCGAGCGCCGCCACCATCGCCTGAAAGCCGTAGCAGAGCCCCAGGACGGGCACGCCGGCCTGCAGCAGGGCCGGGTCGAGCGACGGGGCTCCGTCGGCGTAGACGCTGCTCGGGCCACCGGAGAGGATGACCGCGCGCGGCGACCTGGCGAGCATCTGCTCGACCGGCATGGTGTGCGGCACGACCTCGCTGTAGACCTTCGCCTCGCGCACCCGGCGTGCGATCAGCTGGGCGTACTGCGCACCGAAGTCGACGACGAGGACGGGGTTGGCCTGGAGGAGGTGCGGCTGGGGGGCTTCGCTCACCCCGGGAGTTTACCGACCCGCTGGGGTCTGGCCGGACACCCCGCTCGCACCGGGTCCGTCCTCGAGCCCGACGAGCAGCGCCTTCGTGCTCCGGGTGACGCGGCGCTCGGCCACGAAGGGCACGAAGGGCACGAAGCCGGAGAGCAGGTTGAGCACGATGCGCCCCATCGGCCAGCGCGACTTCAGCCCGAGGTTGGCGATCGAGACGGCGAAGGCGAAGTAGATGAGGCCGTGGACGGGGCTCCAGAACTCCGTGAGAAGGTTGGTCTGCTTGAGGACGTACTTGAGGAACATCTCCAGCAGCAGGATGAAGAGCGCGACACCTGCGACCATCGCGAGCACGCGGTAGGCCTTGAGGCCGGAGCGGATGGCGGCCGGAGGCGCCGTACGGGTGGGGATGGTGGTCACGGGCGGGTCGCTCCTGCGGTGGTGGCGGGGATGGGTGCTGGGGCCGGATCGTGGGCGGCCCTCTCGGCGAGCCGCTGCTGGTGGTCCTCGCGGACCATCCGGACGTACATGTAGACCGCGAACAGCGCGAAGACCCACCACTGCAGGGCATAGGCCGCGTTGCGCAGGGTCAGGCCGCTCGGGGCGGGAGGCGGGGGGATGCGCTCGATGGAGCCGACGGAGGCCGAGCCCCCGGCCGCGACGGCCGCGCTGGCGTCGGGGGTCTCGGAGATCGCGAAGACGAAGGCGTTGTAGATGTCGCCCGGCCACAGGTTGACCAGCCGACCGAGGTCGACCGAGCCGAGCTGGCCGGCGGGCAGCGAGGGCGTGGTGGGGTCGGGCGACTCCCCCGGCGCAGCGCTGCCGACGACCGTGACCTGCCCTGCCGTGGTCGGGGCGGGCGCGGTGGTGGTGGTGACGAAGCCGCGTACGACGGGCAGTCGCGCGCCGGTCTCGTCGACCACGAGCGGGGTGACCACCCACGAGCCGGTCGCCCCGTCGAGCCGGCGGTCGGGCACGAGCACCTGACCCGACGGGTCGTAGTGACCGACGGCGGAGACGCGGCGGTTGGACGCGACCGCCGGGAAGCCCGAGTGGGGCGCCAGCAGCGCCTTCAGGTCGACGACGGGCTCCCGCGGGGCGTCCGCCACCGCCTGCTTCGCGGCGTCGTCCCGGGCGACCGACAGCTGCCACAGTCCGAGCAGGGTGAAGCTGACGACGATGCCCACGAGGACGACGAGCAGCCCCAGCCAGCGGGGTCTGAGCATCGTGTGCAGCACACCGTTCAGGGTAGGTGACGCGGTTGTGGAATCCTTGGGCGGATGACGCCCGACGCCACCCGGGGCCACCGCCGCCCTCGCCCCCCCGTGCGCACGCCGCCCGCGCGTGGCTCGCGACTTCCTGCGGTCAGGGGCGCCGCCGGTGTCGCGCTGGCTCTCGTGGTGACGGTGCTCGGCGCGTGCTCGTCCGGGACGCCGACCGGTGGGGGGACGGTCACCGTGACGCCTACGGTCGTGGTCACGCCGACACCGACGCCCTCGTCGTCGAGCACGACGACCCGCCTCGTGCCACCCGTGACGTATGAGGAGGGGTTGCAGCACCTCCAGACCGGCACGCCCGACCCGGCGAACCCCACCGTTTTCACGAGCCCCACCGGCAACATCGTGTGCACCATCGTCGCGGGGGGCAAGGTGCGCGGCTGCGAGCTGCAGAAGGGGCGTATCGCGCCTCCGACCCCCACCTTCTGCGCGGGTGCCGCCGGCGGCGCCACCGACATCGGGCGTGTGCAGTTCGCGACCTCCGGACCGGTCGCGGTCTGCAACAAGGACACCGTCGGGGCGGCGGGCGCCCCCGTGCTCGACTACGGCTCACGCGTGCAGTCGGGCAGCGTCGGCTGCGTCAGCGAGAGCATCGGCATGACCTGCGTCGACGCCTCGAGCGGCAAGGGCTTCTTCCTCGCGCGCGACACGTTCTTCATCTTCTGACACCGGCCCCGGGCCTGTCGGGGAAAACCGGTGTCGGGCCGTCGGTGAGGCGACGTAGCCTCAGTGATCGTGCAGGCGCTTCCGTTCGACGACCCCGGGACCCCCGACCTCCGCAGCCCCTTGCGCTACCTCGCCTGGGTCGGCCGGGGCCAGTGGGGCACGCTGGTCGTCGCCATCGGCTTCGGGGTCGTGTGGATGGTCGGTCAGGCGCTCTTCCCGGCCGCTATCAGCCGGGCGGTCGACCAGGGCATCGTCGCGCGCGACGGCGCCGCCCTCACCCGGTGGAGCCTCGTGCTGCTCGGTCTGGGCCTGACCTCGGCACTGGCCGGCGTGATGCGTCACCGCCTGGCCGTCACCAACTGGATGCGGGCCGCCTTCCGCACGACGCAGCTGATCGGCTGGCACGCGGCCGACACCGGCGAGGCGCTGCCCCGCGAGCGCCCGACCGGCGACGTCGTCGCCGTGGTCGCCTCTGACGCCATGCGCGTCGGAGGGGTCTTCGACGTGCTGGCACGCTTCGTGGGTGCCATCGTCAGCTTCGGCGTCGTCGCGGTGCTGCTCCTCACGTCGTCCACCCCGCTGGGGCTGCTGGTCCTGCTCGGGGTGCCCACCCTGCTGGGCCTGCTCGGTTTCGTCGTGCGGCCCCTGCAGCGGCGGCAGGCGCAGCAGCGCGAGGAGGCGGGTCGACTGATCGGCCTGGGGGCCGACACCGTGGCCGGGCTGCGCGTGCTGCGTGGCATCGGCGGCGAGGAGGCCTACCTGCGCAGGTACTCCGCACAGTCCCAGCAGGTGCGCTCCAGCGGCTACCACGTCGCGGGCATGCAGGCGGCCCTCGACGCGGCGCAGGTGCTGCTGCCGGGGCTGTTCGTCCTGCTCGTCACGTGGCTCGGCGCCCGCTTCGCGGTCGAGGGGGAGATCACCGTCGGTGAGCTCGTCGCGTTCTACGGCTACTCGGCCTTCCTCGTCATCCCGCTGCGCACGGCCACCGAGTTCCTCGACCGCTACAGCCGGGCCCGCATCGGCGCCGCGAAGACGGTCGACATCCTGCGCGTGCGCCCCGACCACGTGGACGGGCCGGAGGTCGCGGGGCGTCGGCCTGCGGAGCCCGGTCCGCGGGCGCGGCTGCACGACGAGCGCAGCGGTCTCGTGGTCGATCCGGGACTGCTCACCGTGGTCGTCTCGGCCCGTCCCGAGGACAGCGCCGCGCTCGCCGACCGCCTCGGCCGCTTCGGCACCGACACTGCCGGCGTGCGCCTCGACGAGGTGGCGCTCAGCGACCTGCCCGTGGCGACGGTGCGTCGTCGCGTGGTGGTCAGCGAGACCGACCCGCGAATGTTCACCGGCACCCTGCGCGACGAGCTCGACCCTGCCGGCTCGCACGACGACGAGGCCCTCCTGGCCGCGCTCGCCGTGGCCAGCGGCGACGACGTGCTCGAGGCGCTGGCCGCTGGGCTCGCCTCCGAGGTCGAGGAGCGCGGCCGGTCGTTCTCGGGCGGCCAGCGCCAGCGGCTCGCGCTCACCCGGGCGCTGCTCACCGAGGCGCAGACGCTGGTCCTGGTCGAGCCAACGAGTGCCGTCGACGCCCACACCGAGGCCCGCATCGCCGGACGACTCGCCGATGCCCGTCGCGGCCGCACGACCGTGGTCATGAGCTCGAGCCCCCTGGTGCTCGACCAGGCCGACCGGGTGGTGCTCCTGCACGAGGGTCGGGTGGCGGCCACGGGCAGCCACCGTGAGCTCATGCACAGCCACCCGGGATACCGGGCGGTCGTCGTGCGCGGTGACGGTGACCCGGCGTGAGCACCCCCACGACTCCCCCCGCCCCCACGCCGACCGGGCGCGCCCTGCCGGTCGCCGCACCGCCCGCCGTGCGCTCGCACGCCATGGCCCTCCTACGG
>JALYVC010000480.1 GCA_030853445.1 Actinomycetota bacterium
CCGCAGGCCACCGCCCGCCCCCGCGACGGCGTCACGCACGGGCCGCACGGGTCGCGCGGGCGGGATGGCGACGCGACTGCGCAGGGACTGGCGCTAGGCCAGGATCGCGTCGACGGTCTTCTTCAGCGCACTCGGCTGCGCGGGCGACCGGGGGGCCGTCTTCTTCGCGTCGAGCAGCTGCTGGCCGAGGTCCTGCAGCTGCGTGCGTCCGAGGTCGGCACGCACCTTGGGGAACCAGTCCTGCTCCTCCTCGTCCATGTGGTGCGTGACGTTCTCGATCAGCACGACGACGAGCACGTCGGCGACGTGGTGCTCCTCATACGACTCGAGGACGTCCTGCTCGAGCTCGGGCAGCAGCTGGCGCACCTGGGGATACATCACCTCGTTCTCGATGAAGGTGTGGACCGTGAGGAGCTCGATGACCTTCTCGACGATGGTGCCCTTGCGGCGGTCGGTGGTGCCGGCCTTCTGGAACTCCGTGAAGAGGGCCCGCACCTCCTTGTGGTCGTTGCGCCGGATGACGAGGGCGTCGCTCGGACCACGGGCCACCGGGCTGGTCAGGAGACGGGGGCGAAGCTCACGTCTGCCGTCGGGACCGCCTCGGCCTCGCGACCGGGGGCGGTCTGGTAGGCCCAGTAGAGGTTGGTGTGGGCGATGACCTTGTCGGGGGTGGGTGCGCCGTAGGCGCTGAGGTCCTCGGTCGTGTGCGCGTCGGTGACGAGCGTGACGTCGTAGCCGCGCACGAGGGCACCGTGCAGGGTGGAGCGGATGCAGGCATCGGTCTGGGCGCCGGTGACGACCAGGCGCCCGGCGCCGCAGTCGGCCAGCACCTGGGCGAGGTCGGTGTCCTCGAAGGAGTCGCCGTAGCGCTTGTGCACGACCGGCTCCTCGTCGTGGGCGACGAGCTCGGGCACGTAGGCCCACTTCTCGCTGCCCGGCACGAGGTCGTCGCTGGTGTGCTGCACCCAGACCACCGGCACCGACTGGTCACGGGCGCGGTCGACGAGGCTCTTGATGTTGGCCACCACCGCGTCACGCTCGTGGGCCTGCTCGACGACGCCGTTCTGCACGTCGATGACGAGCAGGGCGGTATGGGGTCGGTTGTCGAGGGTGGTCATGGGGGTCTCCTCCCGGCGGTGGGTGCTGGGTCGAGGCTATCGCTCGACGGAGCCCGCCGGGAGGGTGAGCAACCGACCGGTCAGGCGCCCGCGGCGACACCTGAGCAGCGACTGCGCACCCGCACGAGCGCGACCTCGCCCCACCTCCAGCGGGCTCTCAGGCGTCTCGCGCGCCCCTCTCGGGGGAGCCGTCACACCTGCCGCCGTGGTGTCACATCCGCCGTCGCAGCCGCAGGTCGAGCGGTCGACCGTCGGGGTCGTAGACCAGCCGGTAGAGCGGCGTCGCCCAGGCCAGCGTTCCTTTCCCGAGATCAGGCTCGTCGAGGGGGCGCAGCTGGCCCGGGGGGCGCGCGCCCTGCCGACCGGCGCGGCTCCATCCGTCGAGGGCGTCGGCGCTCTGCGCGAAGAGCAGGGGCAGCTCGTCGATGCCCACCTCCTCACCGCCCACGAGGCCGAGGTGCTCGCGCACGAGCTCGTGGCGCAGCGCCCGGGCGTAGCCCTCACCGACGACCGCCGCAGAGACCTCGGAGTCGTGGGTCCACGAGCGCCGGTTGAAGTTGTCGGAGCCCACCGAGGCCCACTCGTCGTCGATGACGCAGACCTTCGAGTGCACGTAGATGGGCGTGCCCGCAGCGTTCTCCAGGCCGTAGACCCCCACTCGTCCCGGCCCCGCCGCGTGCAGGTCGTGCAGCAGCCGCTGCCGCCCGACGAGGTTCGGCGGCAGGCTGATGCGGCCGTCCTGGTCGGGCACCCGCGGCAGCACCGCGACCAGCCGCAGCCGCGGGTTGTCGCGCAGCGCCTGCGCGAGCAGCGACGAGACCTCGGGTGACCAGAGGTACTGGTCCTCGAGGTAGATCAGCCGGCGCGCCCGCTTCAGCGCCTTGGCGTAGCCGCGGGCGACGCTGCGCTCCCCTCGCGGCGCGAAGGGGTAGCCGCCGAGCCGCCGTCCGTAGGTGCGCAGCAGCTGCACCGGGTGCTCCCCGGTCGGCGCCGGGTCGGGCAGCTGCGCCGGAAGCGGCGAGCAGTCGGTGTCGCTCGGCTTGACCCGGTCGACCGCCCGCCGGTACGGCGACCTGCTGAGCGGCTGACGGTCGTCCCACCGCTCACGGAAGACGGTCTCGACGTCACCGACCGCCGGACCGGTGATGGCCAGCTGCACGTCGTGCCACGGCGGGCGCGGCCCGAACACCGCGGCCATGGGCTGCTTCTGGGGATCTCCCTCGTGGCGCGCGTCGTCGCGGCGGCTGTGGCACAGGTCGATCCCGCCGAGGAAGGCGACGTCGCGCTCGGGCCGGCCGGGGTGGCGCAGCACGACGAACTTCTGGTGGTGGGAGCCGCCCGTGCGCACGCGCATGTCAAGCACGACCTCTCCCCCGGCCTCGTTGACCTCGTCGCTGAGGCTGCGGTTCTGCTCGCCGGAGAAGGCCAGCTTGTCCCAGTGGGAGCGCCACATGAGCCCGCGCACGTCGACCCCGCGGCGCGCGGCGTCGGCCAGCAGGCTGCCGACCTCGCTGCCCGCCACCCCGAGCAGACGCTCGTCGGGGTCACCGCGCCAGTCGACGAACATCAGCAGGTCACCGGGCGCCATGGCGCTGACGCACCGGTGCAGCTCGGCGAAGTACGTCGCCCCGTGGACGAGCGGGCGCACGGCGTTGCCCTCGCTCCACGCCTGTCCGTCGGTGTGGCGCGAGTCGAGCACGGTGTGGGTGTTCCCCCGCTCACGGGCGGTGAGAAACCAGTCGCTGGTCTGCACGAGGGCGAGGCTAGTCCCCCCGGAAGTGGGCGGGGGCACGTTGGCCGGGAGGGGAGACGTGAGCGTGCTACCTTCGCAAGGCACGTCTCCCTCGGGGAAAGCCGGTCCGAATCCGGCGCTGACCCGCAACCGTAGGCCCTCTCACCCGGGGGCGAGCCGGAATGCCTGACCGAGACTGGCTCCCCTGATATGACCGTCGAGGACTGCGGTCGGAGCCTGGAGTGCCCGGTCGGGTCATGTCGGGTGCCTGGGTTTCGTCGTGTGTCCTTCAGCGAAAGGCACACGCCCCGATGAGTTCCCGCCCCACCCTGGCCGTCCTGCCGGCCGCCGCCCTGCTGCTGACGCTGGGGGTGGCCGCGCCGGCCCACGCGTCGGCACCGGCGCAGTCCGCTCCGACCGTCGGTGCGACCGGCACCGCCGCGTCGACCTCCGACACCCTCGGCAACGCCGCCTCGGCGCGCTTCGGCGCCTCATGGCTGGCCGCCCAGATCACTGCCAACGGCGGCTACCTCGCGCCCTTCGGCCGCCCCGACCCGGGCAACACCGCCTACGCCGTCGTCGCCCTCACCGCCGCCGGGGTCGGGCGCGACGCGCGCAACCTCGCCGTCACCTACCTGAAGTCGCAGGTCGACGATCTCGGCGACGGCAACGGCAACGACAGCGCCGGCGCCCTGGCCAACCTCGTGCTCGCCGCCCGCGCTGCCGGCGAGGACCCCCGCGCCTTCGGCGGCACCGCCCCGGCCAACAACCTCGTCTCGCGTCTGCTGAAGACCGCTCGCACCAGCGGCTCCGACGCCGGACTCTTCGGCGCCGCCGACCCGACCTACGACGGTGCCTTCCGCCAGGGTCTGGCCCTCGCCGCCCTCAAGGCCTCGTTCGTCGACGCCACCAAGCTCTCGGCTCCCATCGCGTGGCTCCAGGGCCAGCAGTGCGCCAACGGCCTGTGGGAGTCCTACCGTTCCGACGTCAAGACGGCATGCCCGACGGCAGACCCCGACACCTTCGAAGGCCCCGACACCAACAGCAGCTCGCTTGCTGCGCAGGGCCTCTCGGCCTACGGCGTGCTGACGAAGTCCGGCAAGATGCTCGCCGCGCTCGACGCCGTCCAGACCGCTGACGGCGGCTTTCCCTACCTCGCGGCCCCCGGGCAGACGTCCGACTCCAACTCGACAGCGCTGTCGATCCAGCTGATCCTGGCTGCCGGCAGCGGACCCAACGCCCGCCGCTGGAAGGTGGGCGGCGCCACGCCGTACACCGCATTGCAGACCTACCAGCTCTCCTGCGGTGACGCCGCCGCCGACCGGGGCGCCTACTACTACCCGGGCTCGCGCACCGGCAACGTGCTCGCGACGATCCAGGCCGTGCCCGCCCAGGCCGGCGTGACCCTGCCCGTGCGGCCGGGCACTCCCCGCACCGCGACCCCGACCTACCCCTGC
>JALYVC010000232.1 GCA_030853445.1 Actinomycetota bacterium
TGCCCGGCGAGCAGGTCGCGCAGCACGACGTCCTGCTCGGGGCCGCTCAGCAGGCGTGGAGCGGGCTCACCACGCAGGGCGGCCTCTCGGCGCAGGATGCCGAAGCCGAAGGCCTGGTGGGTGCGGGCCAGGGGCTCAGTGGTCGTGCCGCCGACGCGGGCCGTCACCCGGTCACGCAGACGGGCGGCGGCGGTGCGGCTCGAGGTGAGCAGGAGGCACGCGTCAGGGGTCAGCCCGTCGTGGGCCACGCGGTGGACGACGACCTCGACGGCAGTGGTCGTCTTGCCGGTGCCGGGGGCGCCGAGGACCCGCAGGAGCCGGCCCCGATGCTCGACGGCGTGCCGCTGGTCGTCGTCGAGGGCGGGCACCTCGACGACGAGTGCAGGGGCGCGGCGCAGCTCGACCATGGCTGCCATCCCACCACGCGAGGGTGACAGGGGTAGGGAGGGAGGGCTGCGGGCGGGGTGCCGCACGGCTCCACACGACATCCCCAGCGGGGTGATCCCTCGCGATCAGGAGCGAGGTTTCACCCCGTATCGCTCCCCGGCCACCCTTCACTCAGGTCCGGCTCCCACCGGGCGCGCGCGAGATCCACTCGCAGCCCCTCGAGCATGCCCCCCACCAGCGGCGTCCCCTCTGCCCGGTAGTGCTCCAGCGCCTGCGCCTCGAGCCCCTGCGGCGGCCAGCCCCCGGCCCGCAGCACGCGCCACCAGGGCAGCCCCGCGGCATACCGGCCCAGGACGTTGCCGACGAACCGCGGCCCGCGCCCGCCCACCATCTCGGCGACGTCGCCGTAGGTCACGACCATCCCCTTCGGCACCCGCGCGACGACCTCGAGCACCTCCTGCGCCTTCTGCGGCACCTGCCCGTACGACGCGTCGCCCACCTCGCCATCCCAGCACACCCGTGACCCCGTAAGGAGCCATGGACGTCACCGCCCCGCCTCCCGCCTCAGTACGACGGCAGCCCCGGGTCCACCTCCCGCACCCAGGCCAGGACACCCCCGTCGAGGCTGCGCACGTCGTCGTACCCCTTCTCCAGCAGCAGCCGCACCGCCTCGGCCGAGCGGCCCCCCACCTTGCAGTGGACGACCACCGGCAGGTCGAGGATGCCGAGCGCTGGCGTCCGGAACGCGCTCCCGTCGCGGAAGGCGTCGAGGTGGATGGCCACGGCCCCCGGGATCGAGACGATCGAGCGCTCGTCGTCACCCCGCACGTCGACCAGCACCGGCGGGTCGTCAGACGCCATCGCGGCCGCCAGCTCGGCGGCCGACACCAGCGGCACCGGGGGGAGCAACGACACCGCTGTCGCCGACGGCACCCCGCAGAACGCGTCGTAGTCCACCAGCCCGGTCTCCCGGGTGATGGTCGGCGCGGCGCCGCACACCGGGCAGCCGGGGTCGGCGCGCACCGGGATCTCGTCCCACGTCATGCGCAGCGCGTCGTGCACGAGCAGCCGCCCGAGCAGCGGCTCCCCCACGCCGATCAGCAGCTTGACCACCTCGGCGACCTGGACCGACCCGATGGCGGCACAGAGCACCCCGAGCACCCCGCCCTCAGCGCACGAGGGCACCGCACCGGGCGGCGGGGGGACGGGGAAGACGCAGCGGTAGCACGGCCCGTGACCCGCCCACCACACGGTGACCTGCCCGTCGAAGCGGTAGATCGAGCCCCACACGTGCGGGATGCCGAGCAGCGCGCACGCGTCGTTGACCAGGTAGCGGGTCGGGAAGTTGTCGGCGCCGTCGAGCACGACGTCATACCCGCTGAGGATCTCGAGCGCGTTGGAGGAGTCGAGGCGGACGTCGTGCCGCACGACCCGCACGTGCGGGTTGGCCCGCGCGACGGCGTCGGCCGCCGAGGCGGTCTTGGCCCGCCCCACGTCGGCGTCGCGGTGCACGACCTGACGCTGCAGGTTGCTCAGCTCGACGACGTCGGCGTCGACGATGCCGAGGGTGCCGACCCCGGCCGCGGCCAGGTAGAGCAGGGCCGGCGACCCCAGCCCACCCGCCCCGACGACGAGCACCTTGGCGCCGGCGAGACGCTCCTGACCCGTCATCCCCACCTGAGGAAGCAGCACGTGCCGCGCGTAACGCTCGATCTCCTCCCGCTGCAGGGGTCGCGGTGAGGTCACCAGGGCCGCCGGACCCCCGTGCGCTCCCCCCGCCGACGCACGCGGCCCGGACGGAGTGGACGGGGGCGGGGCGACCGGGGGCGGATCCGGCGAAGCGGCTGTGGACACCCGCGAAACGCTACCTCCGCCTCCTCGCGCCAGCCCAACCTACCCGCGAGTACGATGATCCCCACCGCGCCCCGGCAGCGCGGTCCCCACCCGAGGAGGACGACGACGATGTCGGTCGATGCACCAGCGGGCTCCCGCGGCCAGCGCCTGCCCCGGTCTGCCCGACGCGCCCAGCTGCTCGAGGCCGCCCAGGCGGCCTTCGTCGAGTCGGGTTACCACGCGGCGGCGATGGACGACATCGCCGAGCGAGCGGGAGTCTCCAAACCCGTTCTCTACCAGCACTTCCCGGGAAAGCTCGATCTCTACCTCGCGCTACTGGACCACCACCGCGGCGAGATCGAGCACGCCGTGCGTGAGGCCCTCGGCCGCACGACCGACAACAAGCAGCGAGTCCTCGACTGCGTCGCGGTCTACTTCGAGTTCGTCGCCCGCGAGGGCGCTCCCTTCCGGCTGCTCTTCGAGTCCGACCTCACCAACGACCCTGCCGTCAGCGAGCGCGTCGAGGGCGTCGCGCTGACGTGCGGCGAGGCTCTCGCCGAGGTCATCGCCGCCGACACCGAGATGGCCGATGCCGACGCCCACCTGCTCGGCATGGCCCTGACCGGCATGGCCCAGGTCTCGGCGCGCTACTGGCTCTCGCAGGGCTCGTCGGTGCCCCGGGAGGAGGCCGCCCGCATCGTCGGGCAGCTGGCCTGGCGCGGCATCGGGGGCTTCCCGAAGGCCGGTGGCGACCCGGGGCCGTCCGCGTAGGGAGCCAGGTTCCTCTCTGGGCGAACACCGCGTGTGGCCGCAGACGGAGAGGAACACGCTCGGTCCTCGTAGGGTTGAGTCAGCATCGGCCGCCCGCACCCCGGGCGGCACACGCATCGACAACCGCAGACGAAAGGCACCACCGTGGAGGTCAGGATCGGCGTGCAGAACGTCGCCCGAGAGGTCGCGTTCGAGTCCAACCAGAGCGTCGCCGAGGTCGAGACGGCCGTGACGTCGGCGCTCGCCGACGGGAGCGTGCTCAACCTCCTCGACGACAAGGGACGGCGTTTCCTCGTCCCCGCCGCACATATCGGTTATGTCAACATCGGCGAGCAGGAAAAGAGCCGCGTCGGTTTCGGGGGCTGACCCAGCGGGCACTCAGGACCTTCAGACGGTCGCCACAGCTGTCGGCCCACAGGGGCCGCTGTAGCAGCCAGAAGGAGGCACTAGCGTGCTCAGCTCAATCATCGGCACCATCATCGTCGGCGCGATCATCGGCGCACTCGGGCGGCTCATCCTGCCCGGGAAGCAGAACATCTCGATCGTCGTGACCATCATCATCGGGATCATCGCGTCGCTCGTCGGCGGGATCATCATCGGCGCCACGGCCTACAACAACAACAACGGCGGCATCCCGTGGTTCTCGCTGCTGGTCGGCGCCATCCTCGCTGCGCTCGGCATCGTCCTCTACGGCCGCATGAGCAGCAAGCGCGTCTGACCCAGACCCCCGCCCGAAGGGCCC
>JALYVC010000013.1 GCA_030853445.1 Actinomycetota bacterium
GGTCGGTCCACACGCCGGCCACGGCGGTGGCGACGAGGTAGCTGACCAGGGGAGCCGAGGTGGCGGCGCCGAACCAGGGCAGCCCGTCGAGGTCGCGGGCGACGGTGGGCAGCACCGTGGAGACCGCACGGTCGGCGAAGGCACTGGTGGTGACCATGGCCACGGCCGCCAGCACGAACGGCAGGTGGGCGCGGGCGAGGAGACGGTGTGCAGGCCCGGCGGCGGGCGCAGCGGGCGTGGGGTCGTCGGTCGGGGTCGCCACATCACCATGGAACAACCTCGAGCCCGCCCAGGCGAACCGGTTGGTGTCGGAGGTTGGTCTCCCGTCGGTGTCACGTCGGTGGCACGCCGGTGTCAATGGGGCCAAGATCGGCCAGTCGCTGTGCAGGACAACGTTGTTCGGCGCCATGGGATCCGCTGTCCGCCCGTCGTGCCCGCCCGTGCCCCTGTCAGGAGGTCGGCCCCCGACGGGCTAGAGTCGAGACCCTATGAGCACCTCCGCCGCGTCGCACCTTCCCCCCGCCTTCCCGGAGCGGGCGGCCTGGGGCACCGCGGGGGCGCTGCGCGCGTGGCAGGCCGCGGCGATGACGTCGTACCTGGAGGTGGAGCCTCGCGACTTCCTCGCGGTGGCGACCCCCGGGGCGGGCAAGACGACCTTCGCGCTGCGAGTGGCCACCGAGCTCGTCGGGCGCGGGGTGGTCGACCGCGTCGTCGTCGTCGCCCCCACCGAGCACCTCAAGACCCAGTGGGCCGACGCGGCCGGGCGGGTGGGGCTCTCGCTCGACCCGAAGTTCTCCAACTCCGCCGGACGCACCTCCGAGGACTACCACGGTCTGGCGCTGACCTACGCGCAGGTGGCCGCCCGGCCGGCGCTGCACCGGCAGCTCACCGCGGCGCGCCGTACGCTCGTCATCCTCGACGAGATCCACCACGGGGGCGACTCCCGCTCGTGGGGTGACGCCATTCGCGAGGCCTATGAGGGCGCCACGCGGCGGCTGTCGCTCACGGGCACGCCGTTCCGCAGCGACACCACGCCCATCCCCTTCGTGCGCTACGAGCGGGACGCGAGCGGGGTGCTCACCTCGGCGGCCGACTACTCCTACGGCTACACCGAGGCGCTGCGCGACGGCGTCGTGCGACCGGTGCTCTTCCTCGCCTACGGCGGCAGCATGCGGTGGCGCACGAGCGCCGGTGACGAGGTGGCGGCCAACCTCGGCGAGCCGATGACCAAGGACATGACCGCGCACGCCTGGCGCACCGCTCTCGACCCCAAGGGCGAGTGGGTCCCGTCGGTGCTCGCGGCTGCCGACACCCGGCTCACCGAGGTGCGCCGTCACGTCGAGGACGCCGGTGGGCTGGTCATCGCCACCAACCAGACCCAGGCCCGGGCGTATGCCGCGATCCTCACCTCCATCACGGGGGAGAGGCCCACCGTCGTGCTCTCCGACGATGTCGGCTCCTCCCGCCGGATCGAGGAGTTCGGCGCCGGCACCTCGCGCTGGATGGTGGCCGTGCGGATGGTGTCCGAGGGGGTCGACGTGCCCCGGCTGTGTGTGGGGGTCTATGCGACCTCGACCTCGACGCCGCTCTACTTCGCCCAGGCGGTCGGCCGCTTCGTGCGGGCCCGCCGGCGCGGCGAGACGGCGTCGGTCTTCCTGCCCTCGGTCCCGGTCATCCTCGACCACGCGGCCCGGATCGAGGAACAGCGCGACCACGCCCTCGCCAGGCGCGGCGGCACCGACGTGGCGTCCATCTGGGCCGAGGAGGACTCCCTGCTCGCGGACGCCGAGCGGCCCAAGGACGAGGCGGGCGTCGACGACGAGAACGGCTTCGAGGCGCTGGAGTCCGATGCGCACTTCGACCACGTGCTCTTCGACGCCGAGCAGTTCGGCCTGCACGCCGCGGCGGGGTCGGAGGAGGAGCAGGACTACCTCGGGCTACCCGGGCTGCTGGAGCCCGACCAGGTCGCCGGCCTGCTGCGCGAGCGGCAGACCAAGCAGTCGGCCAAGAACCCGGCGGCCGCGGCCCCCGTCGCCGCCCACCGGGCGCTCGCGGCGCAGCGCAAGGAGCTCAACGCCCTGGTGGCGGCCTACGCCCGCAAGAAGTCGACGCCGCACGCGACGGTCCACACCGACCTGCGCAAGAGCTGCGGCGGTCCCACCCTCGAGGCAGCGAGCAGCGATCAGGTGTCGGCCCGGATCACGGCGATCCGCAACTGGATGGTCGGGCGGCGCTGACCCCCGGCGTTTTACCCCGCTTCGTAGTGGGGTAAAACTTCGCTTCCTGTGGCGGCGTTCTACCTCGATGCGGAGCGGGGTAAAACGCCGGTTGGGGTCAGGGGAGGCGGGCCAAGATCGGCCGGCTCGACCCGGGATCAACTCGGAACACCACAGTTCTACGGTCGCTAGAACAACTAGAAGCTGAGCGGGACCCAGCGTCTTACCCCGGCGGTTATCGGGGTAGATCCTCGCTCCTCTGGGCGACGTTCTACCCCGGTATGGAGCGGGGTAAAACGCCGGTCCCCGGGTCAGGAGGATGCGGCGGCGTCGACCAGGGGCAGGGTGCGTAGCTCGATCCGGGTGGCCAGGGAGATGGCTGTCGAGGCGCGCACCACGTGCCGGTCGTCGACAACCTGGTCGATCACCCGCTGCAGGTCGGCGTTGTCGCGGGCCACGACCCGGATGAGCAGGTCGCCGGAGCCGGTGGTCGTGTGGGCCTCGAGCACCTCAGGGATGGCGCCGAGGTGCTCCACCACTGGCCCGTGCCCCCTGCCCTGCCGGATCTCGAGGGTGCAGAACGCCGTCACGGGGTAGCCGAGCGCGGCCGGGTCGAGGTGCGGGGCGAGGGAGGCGATGACCCCGCGGGCCCGTAACCGGTCGAGCCGGGCCTGCACGGTGCCACGAGCGACTCCGAGGCGGCGGGCGGCCCCGAGGACCCCGATGTCGGGCTCCGCGGCTAGCAGGTGCAGGAGCCGGGCGTCGAGGTCGTCGACCGGGGTGGTGGGGGGCGTCATGGTCACAGTGTCCAGCCACCGGCGGCATACGGGCAACAACATGTGCAGCGTGCCCAGCGTGTCGACCTACGGTTGACCAGTGACGTCGTCGAGGTCACCCTCGTCGTATGACGACCGACACCCGGACCCCTGACCACGGCGCCACCCTCACCGCGCAGGAGCGCGACGCCCGCCTCGACGTCGAGCAGCTCAAGCAGCTCGTCGGTCTCGTCGACTACGACGAGGCCACTGACGTCTTCCCCGTGACCGGGTGGGACGCCATCGTCTTCGTCGTCGGCAACGCCGGGCAGACCGCCCACTACTACCAGTCGGCCTGGGGCATGCGGCTGGTCGCCTACAGCGGTCCCGAGACCGGCAACCGCGACCACGTGTCCTACGTGCTCGTCTCGGGCTCTATCCGCTTCGTGGTGCGGGGAGCGGTCGACCCCGACAGCCCCTTGGCCGACCACCACCGCCGCCACGGCGACGGCGTCGTCGACATCGCCCTCGAGGTGCCCGACGTCGACCGCTGCGTCGCCCAGGCCCGCCGGTCCGGTGCCACGGTGCTCGACGAGCCCCACGACCTCCATGACGAGCACGGCACCGTCCGGGTGGCCGCGATCGCGACCTACGGCGAGACGCGCCACACGCTCGTGCAGCGAGTGGTCGGCGGCATCCGGTACGACGGGCCGTACCTGCCGGGACACGTGTCGCGGGAAAGCACCTTCGTGCCTCGACCCGGTCAGCCCAAGCGACTCTTCCAGGCCCTCGACCACATCGTCGGCAACGTCGAGCTCGGCCGGATGGACGAGTGGGTCGGCTTCTACAACGAGGTGATGGGCTTCGTCGACATGGCGGAGTTCGTCGGCGACGACATCGCGACCGACTACTCGGCGCTGATGAGCAAGGTCGTGGCGAACGGCAACCACCGGGTGAAGTTCCCCCTCAACGAGCCGGCTCCGGGCAAGCGCAAGAGCCAGATCGACGAGTACCTCGAGTTCTACCGCGGTGCGGGCGCCCAGCACCTGGCTGTGGCGACGAACGACATCCTGGCCAGCGTGGATGCGTTGCGACAGAACGGGGTCGAGTTCCTCGACACCCCCGACTCCTATTACGAGGACCCCGAGCTGCGGGAGCGCATCGGTCAGGTGCGGGTGCCCGTCGAGGAGCTGCAGAAGCGCTCGATCCTCGTCGACCGCGACGAGGACGGCTACCTCCTACAGATCTTCACCAAGCCGGTCGGTGACCGCCCCACAGTCTTCTTCGAGCTCATCGAGCGGCACGGGTCGCTCGGTTTCGGCAAGGGCAACTTCAAGGCCCTGTTCGAGGCGATCGAGCGCGAGCAGGAGCGCCGGGGCAACCTCTGACGCGAAGATTCCCTAGCGTCAGGGGTTTGTGCGTCTCAGCCTGCGGCGTCGAGGGTGACGGTGTAACCCATGGCTTCGAGTTGGTGGACGGCCCGGTTCTTGGCGCGGGTGGGGTTGAGGCGG
>JALYVC010000050.1 GCA_030853445.1 Actinomycetota bacterium
GCAGGGCCGTCACCGGCGGTGCAGGGCCAGCCACACGTCGCGGTACTGCGCGGCCCGGTGCAGCTGCGCCCGCCAGTCCCGGCCCGTCACCCGGTGGTGCAGGTCGCACGGGACCTCGAGCACCCGCAGGCCGGCGCGCAGGACGTCGACGGTGAGACCGACCTCGACGCCCCAGCCACGGGCCAGCGGCTGCGCGGCATCGTACGCGGTGCGGTTGAGGCAACGCATACCCGACAGCGGCTGGCTGGGCACCCAGCCGGTGGCATCGATGATGCCCTGGCGGGCCAGGCGCACCACGAAACCGTGGCCGCCCCCGGACTCACGCTGCGGCGGCAGCACGGCGACGGTCATGTCGGCCTCGTCGTCGCGCACCGGGCGCACGAGCGAGCCGAGCGCGGACGCCGACTGCTCGAGGTCGGCGTCGGCGAAGAGCAGCACGTGGTCGACGGCGGGTCCGAGGTGCGTGCGGACGGCGGTGGCACCCGTCGTCATCGCTGCGGCCTTGCCCTGGTTGGTGGGGTGACGGTAGACGAGGGCTCCGTGCTCGATCGCCACTGACGAGGTGGCGTCGGAGCTGCCGTCGTCGACCACGACGACGAGGTCGACCTCGGGCAGAGCCGCGAGGGCCTCGAGGGTCGCGCCGAGCCGGGTCTGCTCGTCCTTGGCAGGGACGACGACGACGACGGGGCGGCGGGCGCTCATGGGTGTGGGCGGGGGGAAGGTCGCAGGCCGGTCAGCGCAGCGTGACCTGGCGGTTGACCAGGCCGGCGCGGGCGCTGCGCTCCTGCGGGGTCAGGGCGACGTCACTGGCGAGGGCCTGCTCGATCCGGCCCTTCATCGCGAGGACGGCGTCCGTGAAGGAGCCTGGCTCGTCGTCGACCGGCACCTCCCAGACCGGCACCAGGAGGCCGGAGGCCCGGAAGGCGCCGAGCAGCCGCGAGCCGTCGACGAGACGAGAGGTGTCGGCGGCGAGCAACCGGGCCAGCGCGTCGGTGGCGGCGTCCTCATCGTGCGGCAGCACCCAGCGCACGTAGGTGCGGCCGTTGATCTCGCACCAGAAGGCGGAGGGGACCCCCTCGACGCGCGAGGTCGGGATGGACGACTCGTTGGCCCGCTGGAGCGACTCGCGACCCTCGTCGTCGAGCTCGGCGTCACCGACCCAGAAGTCGAAGCCCTCGTGGACGCTGACCTCGAAGGGCGCATCGAGATCGAGCAGGTCCTGCAGGCGCGGGCTGTCTGCGGTGGGTGGGGACACGGTCACCACGGGCGTGCCCTCGTCGGCGGCGCAGGCCAGGAGCAGGGCGGCCGCGAGGTCTCGGCTCGCGTCACCGCTGCTGGCCCCCGACTGGGTGGCGACCAGCACCTCGTGGTCGTTACGGTGCAGCGCGGGCCAGGCCAGCGGTAGGACCGTGACGACCGTCGCGGTGTCGGCGGCACCGGCGGGGGCTGCTCCCGCGGCGAAGGTGATGCGGGCGGTCGCAGCGGGGATGAGCTCGCGCATCGCCACCCACTCGGTCTCGCAGGGGAGTCCTTCGAAGGGCCGGGCGACGAACGGGGCCGGAGCCGCCTTCACGCCCGACGGGTCGATGGAACGGGTGCTGCGTCGCTTGCTGGCCTTGCCCATGGGAGGCAACCCTAGTGGTCAGCGGCACCGACGCCCGGGAGCGCCCGGTGCAGGCCCAGTGGGCCGCAGGCGCCGACGCGGGCGTGCGCCTCAGCGTGACCGTCGCCGCGAAGGTCCGCCCAGCGCAGCCCAGACGGTGCGGCCGTTGCGCTCCTCGGTGACGCCCCACTCGTGTGCGAGGCTACGCACGATGCGCAGGCCACGGCCGGTCGGAGCCCACACCGACCGGGGAGCCGGACGTGGCGTCGAGGGCCCTCCCCCGTCGGAGACCTCGATCTCGACCACGCCGGCCTTGACCTTCCAGTGCACCCTGATCGTGCCGTCGGGCAGCGGTCGGGCGTGACGGATCGCGTTGCCGACCAGCTCGGAGACCACGATCTCGGTCTCGTCGATCAGGTCGCTGGGCAGCTCGCGGCTCTCGAGGTCCTCGACAACGGCTCGTCGGATCTTGGGAACGGCCGGCGCGGCCCAAGGGGCCCGCAGGGTGCGTGGACGCTCGCGGTCGGCCAAGGACGCGGGCCTCGGCGGCGGCCGGATCTCGGCGGTGTCGACGGTGTGGGCGGTGTCGGCGCTCTCGTCGGTCACCTCGGTGTCGTCCACCTCGACGGGACCCTCGAGACCCTCGAGGTCGTCGCTCATCGGCTGCGCCTGTCGCGGCACCTCGTCACCCCCTTCGCCGGTCGGGGTCGGCCCGGCTGCTCATCTCGCTCGGCGTGCTCTGCGCTGGGCGACCGGGACACCGACACTCTGTCCAGACGCCCTGTCAACGGGACAGCACCCGCCGTACGCTATCCGGTTCATCCCGCGCCGTCGAGAGCCTTTTAGTCATGTTTTACACCTATTATTGCCACCTTGAGATGGGACGGCAGCTCGAGGTCGTCCGGTTCGTCCACCCGTTCGCACGCTGACAGCTCGGCCCGCAGTCAGGGGTGGGCGAGGAGCGACCTGTCTCTCTATCCCTCTCTAGGGGAACCAATAGAATTGTCTAGACCTTCCGAGAGGCAACCTCGAGCCGGACGTGCCCCCTGCTGCTCGGCCGACGAGCAGCGCCACGAAGGGCAGCACGAAGGTCGGCGACGCCTCGAACCACCGCACATCGGCAGCGCTCCCCCCGGCGTGGCCCGGTCGCGCCGCGGTGCGGCCGGTCGCGGTGGAAGCGGAGCACGAAGGCGCTCCGGGTCGCAGGCTCCTCGTCCCACGAGAGCGAGAAGCCGTTCAGCAGCACCTCGAGGCAGTGGACGAGGGCGTCGGCCTCGTCGACGAACCCGCACCGCAGGTACGGCGACTGCCTCGAGCACGAGCAGGACAGCAGCTCGCCGGTGACGGGGTCGACCTTCGGGTGGGCGGACACACCCCTGTCGGGAAGCGACCGCCCCCGGAGGCCTGGCCGAGGGTGTCGGCCGTGCTCGGGGCCACGCGGTGGAGGTCACCGCAGTGGTAGAGGCGGGTCAGAGCACCCGGCGCTGCCGTTCGAACCACCCGACGCACAGCAGAGCAACCAGGGACAGGGTCATGGCGGCAAGCAGCGCGTGGTCCCAGTTGGCCAAGAGCTGCTCGGACGACTCCGACCCGGTGCTGCTGGTGAGCACGGCGACGAGGGTGACGCCGATGGCGGCGCCGAGGTAGCGGCTGGTGTTGTTGATGCCGCTACCGACCCCTGCGAGGTCGGGGGGCACGCTGGCCACCGCCTCGCGGCCGAGGGTCGCGTTCACGACGCCCGTGCCGATGCCGGTGACCACGAAGGCAAGCACCAGACGGACCGATGACGTCGCGCCGCTCAGGTGCAGCAGCAGCGCCATGCCCGCCGTGACGACGACGAGACCCCCGACGAGGCGCGCAGCACCCGAGACGCGCTCGGAGAGGTGTCGGGTGAGCAGCGACGTGGTGACCGAGAGCGCCGGCCAGACGAAGATCGTCCACGCGGCTGCCACGGCCGAGAACCCGAGCCCGCGCTGGGCCAGGGTGGAGAAGTAGGACACGACCGAGATGATGCCGAGCCCGGCGCCGAGCGCGCCGAGCGTGGCGGCGGCGAGGGCCGGGCTGCGAAAGAGCGGGAGCGGCATCATCGGGGCGGCCGAGCGGTGCTCCACCAGCACGAAGAGCGCCAGCGCGACCACACCCAGGAGCAGCGGGCCGACCGAGATCAACCCGACGCCGCCGCGGCTCTCCGTCAGCCCCGCGCAGACCAGCGCCAGCCCGCTGGCGAGGAGCACGATGCCCGGCAGGTCGAGGGCCTTGGTCTGGCTGGCCCGTGACTCGACCCCGACCTTCAGCGCGGCGGCGGCGACGGCGAGCGCGGCAGCCGCGATGACGGCGTACGCGACCCGCCAAGGCAGGTAGACCGCGAGCAGCGGCCCGAGACCGATACCCGACGCCAGCCCGGCGCCCCATACGCCACTCGCCGTGGCCCGGGCAGGGCCCAGAGGCACGACGTGGCTGACCAGCGCGAGGCTGCAGGCGATGAGGGCGGCGGCCCCGACCCCCTGCAGGAGCCGTCCGACGACGAAGACGAGCGGCGTCGGCGAGAACGACCCGAGCACCGACGCGGCCGCGAGCACGACGGCCCCGAGCACGAAGACCCGGCGACGGCCGTAGTCGTCACCCAGCGAGCCCGACGTGAGCAGGGCCGTCGTCAAGCCGAGACTCATCGCGCTGAGGATCCACGACTGCGCCGCAGGCCCTGCGGCGAGGTCGTGGGAGATGCGGGCAGAGCACCGAGAGGGGCGGTGTAGGACAGCATCGCGGCGAGGGTGCCGAGGGTCGCGACGGCGACCGTGGCACGCCCGGTGTCGCTCAGACGACCGGCGTTCGTGGGGGGCGCAGACATCCCCTGACCGTAGACGGGCCGCCCCTCGGGTCGTCGGAGGCGACCGGGGCGTGGTGCACGGTCTCCGTCCAGGTGCCACCGAGCTGACCCCGCACGTTCACCCCGCTGACCGCGTCCGACCGCGATACTCGCGGGGTGACCCGACCCCTGACTCGCCGAGCCCCCCGTGCCGTCGCCGCAGCATTGCTGCTCGCCCTGGCCACCGCCCTCCCCGTCGCGGTGCCTGCCAACGCGGGGCCGCGCCTCCCGTCCTACGACCACGTCGTCGTGGTGGTCCTCGAGAACCACTCCCGCAACCAGGTGCTCGGGTCGCCGGACGCGCCCTTCCTCACCGGGCTCGCCGCCGCCGGGGTCAACCTCACCCGCTCGTACGCCGTCACCCACCCGAGCCAGCCCAACTACATCGCCCTCTTCTCGGGCTCGACCCAGGGCGTCACCGACGACACCTGCCCGCACTCCTTCCGGACGGCGAGCCTGGCCAGTCAGCTGCTCGACTCGGGACGCACCTTCGTCGGGTGGTCGGAGGGCCTGCCCGTGGCCGGGTCCGCCCTGTGCGGGAGCAAGCTCTACGCCCGGCGCCACGCGCCGTGGACCAACTTCACCAACCTCCCGCAGGCGCAGGTGGGCCGACCGCTGACGCAGTTCCCCACCGACTACACGCGGCTGCCGACGGTCTCGTGGGTGATCCCCGACGTGTGCCACGACATGCACAACTGCCCGGTCGCCACCGGCGACGCCTGGGCCCGGACGCAGCTCGGTGGCTACGCCCGATGGGCCTTGACGCACAACAGCCTGCTCGTCGTCACCTTCGACGAGGACGACGCCTCGGGCGGCACCAACCACATCTCCACCGTCCTCTCCGGCGCGCACCTGGTGCCGGGCAAGAGCGGCCAGGGCCTCGACCACTACGGCCTGCTGCGCACGATCGAGGCGTTCTACGGCCTGAAGCCGCTCGGTGACGCGGCCAAGAGCCGGCCGCTCACGGGTATCTTCCGCTAGCCGTCGGTCAGCACCCTCCGCGAGGAGGTCCCGCAGGAGGAGCCCCGAACGAGGAGCCAGCAGCGCGCGGCGTCGGCACCTCGGCCGTGGGCGTGGTTGCATGGACCCATGGCTTGGTTCCGCCGCAAGGCTCGCGAAGGCTCACCGGTGCTGCCGGACCGGGCCGGCCAAGAGGGGTCGGACCGGTCGCGCCCGCAGGCACCGGTCGAGCCTGCGCCGATACCCCCCGACGCACCCACCCAGGCAGCCCCGGAGGCACCCGACGGAGGACCCGACGGGCCCCCGACGAAGGGGCCCGGAGAGCGGCCGGACGCCGCGTGGCCGCACCTCAGTGCGGACGACGCCGACGCGCTGCGCCTGCTTGCTCGTCGCGCGTTCGCCGACCTCGGTCTCGACGTCACCGTCGATGGTGGCCAGGCCGTCGACACAAGCGGCCGGACCTTCGACCTCGACGGGGTCGAGCTCGCCTGTCGGCAGGCCGACGGAGGTCGCCCGACCTGGCCCGAGGTCGTGCGCGGACAGGTCACGCGCGTCGTCGACGCGCTGGACGCCTCACCCTTCGACGGGCGCGACGCCGCCTCACTGCTCGCCTCGACCTACTCCCGGGTCGTGACGGCCGACAGCGTCACCTCGGGTGGCCTCGACTACGCCCGCACCGTCGCGCCCGGGCTGGTCGAGGTGCTCAACCTCGACCTGCCCGAGAGCGTCGCCTTCTTCGGCGACGACGCTGTGCGCGAGCACGGACCCATCGACGACCTCTGGCGGGCCGGGCGGGTCAACCTGCGGGGGGTCGAGGCCGAGGAGCGTCAGACCCTCGAGCGCGAGGGCGGTCGGGTGCAGGTCCTCTTCAGCGACTCGATGTTCCTCGCCTCGACCGTGCTGCAGCTCGAGGAGGTCGTGGCCCGCGAGACCGGCCACGAGCCCGACCCCGACCTCGGCGTGCTGGTCGCCGTGCCCCACCGCCACCAGCTGGCCTTCCACGTCATCGGCGACGACACCCTGCTGGCCTCGCTGGCCCTGCTCGCGAAGTTCGGCGCCGTGGGGCACACCGACAGCCTGGGGCCGATCAGCCCCGACGTCTACTGGTGGCACCACGGGCGTCTCGACCGGCTCACGACCATCGAGGGTGAGCGGATCCAGGTCGACGCCGACGTCGAGTTCACCCGCGTGGTCGAGCAGGTGACGGGCGAGCGCGGAGCCTGAGGCTTCGACGAAACCCGCTCGACGGGCGGGCCCGCCCATGGTTGCGTGGGGAGATGGCCCCCAGCTCCGAGTCCCCGCCCGACGCCTCGCGAAACGCAGGCGGCGCCCCGCTCGCGCACGACCGGGCCGGACCGCGTGGCGGCCTGCCCCTGCTGCTCCTGCACGCCGGCGTCGGCGACCAGCGGATGTGGGAGCCGGTCTGGGGGAGCCTCATCGCGGCCCACGACGTGGTGCGGGTCGACCTGCGGGGCTACGGCGAGTCGTCGTCCCGGCCAGACGGCCTCCTCGACCCCGTCGCCGACGTGACCCTCACCCTGCGCCGGCTCGGCGTCGCTCGCTGCCACGTCGTGGGGGCCTCGTACGGCGCAGGGGTGGCGGTCGAGCTTGTTCTCTCGGCACCCGACCGCGTGGCGTCGCTCGTGCTGAGCGCACCGGGTGGGGCGCTCATCGCCGAGGCCACCGACCAGCTGAGGGCGTTCTTCGCCGCCGAGCGGTCGGCACTCGCCGCGGGCGACCTCGACGCCGCCGTCGAGGCGAACCTCGTGACATGGGTGGACGGACCCGGCCGGGGGCCGCTGGAGGTCGACCACGGCGTGCGTGAGGCCGTGCGGGCCATGCAGCGCCGCAGCTTCGAGCTCACGGCCGACTGGGGCGACGTGCAGGAGGTCGAGCTCGACCCGCCTGCCCTCGAGCGCCTGCCCGAGGTCAGGGTGCCGACGACGGTGTTGCTGGGCGACCTCGATCTCGACGCCATCGGCGACGCCGGGCGTCGGGTCGTGCAGGAGGTGACGGGGGAACGGCTGGTCGAGTGGCCCGACGTCGCGCACCTGCCGTCGATGGAGCGGCCGGACGACTTCGTGTCGCTGGTGGAGCGCCACCTGGCGTGAGCTCCGGGTCGGTAGGCGTCGCGGGCCGGCTGCGCCGAGGGAGACCGGCGGCCACGCCGGCGAGGACCACGAGCGTCCCCAGTACCTGCAAGGGGGAGAGACGCTCGCCGGCGAGGAGAACGCCCAGCAGCGCCCCACTGACGGGGTTGAGCAGGCCGATGAGACCCACGGTGCCCGCGGGCAGGGCGCGCAGTCCGGCGAACCACACGACGTAGGCGAGCGCAGTGCCGACGAGCACGAGATAGGTGAAGGCCGCGACCTCGGTGCCGGTGAGGGCGGGAGGCGGACCCTCCACGGCGAGGGCCAGGGGCGTGAGCAGCAGGCCCCCGAAGGTCAGCTGCCAGGCGACGAAGGTCATCGCGCCCACCGGTGGCCGCCACCGCTTGGTGAGCACGAAGCCGACGGAGGAGGCCATCATCGCCAGCACGGAGGCACCCACGCCCACGGGGTCGAGGCGGCCGGTGGCGGACCCCACGAGGAGGACCACGCCGAGGAGACCGACGGCCGCCCCACCCCAGGCCCGGCGGGGTGCCCGCTCGCCCAGCAGCAGGTGGGCGGTGACGAGCACGACCAGGGCCGACGCCGCCATGAGGGTCGAGGCCACCGACGAGGGGAGCCGCTGGCCGGCGACGTAGACGAGCACGAAGAAGCCGCCGATCGTCAGGGTGCTCACGACGGCGGTCTTCCACCACCATTCACCGCGGGGCAGGCGCCGGGTGAAGGCGAGCAGGAGCAACCCGGCGGGCAGGGCCCGCAACGCCGACCCGGTGAGCGGCAGCCCCTCGGGGAGGAAGTGCCTGATCACGTAGTAGGTCGAGCCCCAGGCGACGGGGGCCAGGGCGGTCATCGCGGCCGTTCGGCCCCCACCCGTCGGACCAGGCGACATTGCTTCCATAGAAGTTATAATACGCTTCCGCAGAAGCGAAACCAAGTTCGCGGGCTGAGCTGTGCATGTCCTACCAGCCAGGCTTGCTGTTTCCGTGCAGGCCTGATCAGCCTTCCATGGCAGCGTTAGTCTGGCCCACATGGCCGCCCACCCGCCGGACCGTGTCGACCGGATCGTGGCCGAGTGGGAGCGCGAGCGCCCCGACCTCGACGTCGGGGCCCAGCAGCTGATCGGTCGGCTCCACCGGCTCGGTGCCGTGCTGACCTCGAGGCTGGTGCCGGTCTACGAGGCCCACGGTCTCGGAGAAGGGGAGTTCGACGTGCTGTGCGCACTGCGGCGGGCCGGGGCGCCGTACGAGCGGCAGCCCGCCGAGCTGGCCCGCACGACGATGATCACGACAGGAGCGGCGACCAAGCGGATCGACCGGCTGCAGCGCGCCGGGCTCGTCCTGCGGGTGCGGCGGCCCACGGACGACGGGCGGGCCGTGCGGGTCCGCCTGACGGCCGAGGGCAGACGGCTGGTCGACGAGGCCCTCACGGCTCACGCCGCCAACGAGGAGCAGCTCGTCAGCGCCCTCGGTCCGCGCGACCGCGCGACCCTCACGCGGATCCTGCGCACCTGGCTCGCCGACCTCGCGGGCGACGAGGCCTGAGCGGCACGACCCGGGGGTGGCCGCGCTTCAGCTCTGCGCGCCCACCCGGTGGTGGCCGTCCGGGGGCCGCACCGGCAGCCAGGTCGCCAGCTCGACCCCGAGGGTGGTGACCAGCTCGTCGCCCCACAGCGTGAGCGTCTGCTGCCACGGGTGGCCGAAGGTGCCCCACCTCAGGTCGTCAGGGGTGTGCACGTAGTAGTCGCCGTCGGGGAAGACCGGCACCGGGAGGCGCAGACCCGACAGCGCCAGCCGGTGCGGCGAGTAGCGGTAGGCCGGGTGCTGCCAGTCGAGGGCGAGCACCTGCTCGTCGCCCGCCAGGTCGAGCAGGACCCGCGCGGCCGACGCCTCGACCGAGGCGACAGCAGCGGCGAAGCGAGCCGGGCCCCCGGCGAACACCCCGGCCAGGTCGAGCACCAGGCACCCCGGCGGCTCCTCGATGGCCGGGAGCTCTCGCTCGTGGTACTGGGGGTGGAAGGCAAAGCGAGCGGCGAAGGCGCGCCAGGCGTCGTCGTAGGGCGACTCGACCCACGGCGTCTGCGGCGAACGGCCGTCCGTCGCGCACACCCGTCCACCGCCCTCCCGAGCCGGCCCGGTGCCGGCGGTCATGGCTCGGAGCGTACGCGGGGGTGTGACAACGCGCGGTGATGGTGCAGGATGGGCGCGTGAGCGACAACGAATCGGTCTTCACCTATGCATCCCCGCGCCTGAAGTTCGGTGCCGGGTCGAGCAACGAGGTCGGTCACGACCTCGCCGCCCTGGGGGTGACCCGGGCCCTGCTGGTCACCGACCCGGGCATCGCCGCCAGCGGCGTCTCCGACCGGGTCGCCACGGCGATCCGCGCGGCCGGGGTCGAGGTCGTCATCTACGACCAGGCCCACGTCGAGCCCACCGACGCGAGCATGAACGAGGCGATCGAGGCCGCCCGCGCGCTCGGGCGCATCGACGGCGTCGTGGCGGTCGGCGGAGGGTCGAGCATCGACACCGCCAAGGCGGTCGACCTGATGCTCACCTCGCCCGGTGACCTGCTCGACTACGTCAACGCGCCGGTAGGCGGAGGGAAGGCACCGCAGGCACCGCTGCTGCCGTTCGTCGCCGTGCCCACCACCGCCGGGACCGGGGCCGAGTCGACGTCGGTGTGTGTGCTCGACGTGCTGGCCCGCAAGGTCAAGACCGGCATCAGCCACGAGCGGCTGCGCCCCGTGCTCGCCGTCGTCGACCCTGAGCTCAGCGCGACGATGCCGCCGGGCGTCACGGCCGCCTCCGGCCTCGACATCCTGTGCCACGCACTCGAGAGCTACACCGCTCGACCCTACGACTCCTTTCCGCGCAAGGCCCCCGAGAAGCGCGTGCCCTACTGCGGCGCCAACCCCATCGCCGACATGTGGAGCGAGAAGGCGATGAGCCTGCTGGCGTCCGCGTTCCGGCGGGCCTACCGCGACGGTGACGACATCGACGCGCGGCTCGAGATGTCGATGGCGGCCACCTTCGCCGGGCTGGGCTTCGGCAACGCCGGCGTCCACCTGCCGCACGCGAACGCCTACCCGATCGCGGGGCAGGTGCGCGGCTTCCACCCCGACGACTACCCGGGCGACGAGGCCATCGTGCCGCACGGCATGTCGGTGGCCCTCACTGCGCCCGAGGCCTTCCGCTTCACCTTCGACGCCTCGCCCGAGCGTCACCTGGCTGCGGCCCGGCTGCTCGCGCCCGAGCACGCACCGACCGACGACCCGCGCGACGACCTGCCGTCGGTGCTCGTCGACCTCATGCGCGACGTCGGCCAACCCAGCGGCCTCGCCGAGGTGGGCTTCGGCGAGAGTGACGTGGCGGCGCTGGTCGAGGGGACGCTCGCGCAGTCGCGGCTGCTGGCGATCTGTCCCAAGGAGCCGAGCCACGACGACCTGGCGGACGTGTTCACCCGCTCGATGGAGAACTGGTAGCCGGGGAACCGGCTCCTCCGGGCACCGGAGGTCGGGTACGGGAGTACGGGTCCATCAATGGGGTCGGCCGCAGGGAGACGACCATCGACCTCCCGACGCGCTGGCCGCTGAGACAGAGGCTCCCGCTCGCGACCAGTCGCTGGCGGTCCGCACCCACGACGCGCACGTCACCTGCCTTGACTAGGCGAGTGGTGGCTAGAATCGCAGTTTCGCGGGGATTGGTCTGGCGCTGCGCCGCAGCACCCCCTCGCCATGACGGGGAGACGATGCAACCGATGCTCGACATCTCGGGGCTGCACCAGTTCCGCGGCTACCGCCACGTGCTCAAGGGCGTCGACCTGCAGATCGGGCACGGCGAGATTGTCGGCCTCATCGGCCGCAACGGATCGGGCAAGTCGACGCTCGTGCAGACGATCTGCGGCGCCGAGAGCCCCCGCAGCGGGTCGATGACCCTCGACGGCCGGCCGTACCATCCCACCAACGCGGCGGCCGCCCGCGCCGCCGGCATCAGCGTCATCGACCAGGACTTCGCGGTGCCCGAGGGGCTCACCGTGCTCGAGAACCTCGTGCGCCACACCGTCCTGGCCGCACGGCCCAGGAGCGAGCAGCTCGGGCGCGCCGAGCAGCTGCTGACCCGCAGTGGCTTCGACCTCGACCTCGCCCGCCCCCTGCACGAGCTCGACCCCGCCGGTCAGGCCCTCGCCGAGGTGCTGCGGGTGCAGGCCGAAGGAGCGCGGCTGGTCATCTTCGACGAGGTGTCAGCGCTGCTCAACGACCTCGAGATCGCCCAGCTGCACGAGGCCGCCCGGCACCTGCGCGACCAGGGGTGCTCCATCGTGCACATCGCGCACCGCCTCGAGGACATCACCGCGCTCGCCGACCGGATCGTGGTGCTGCGCGGTGGTGTCGTCGTCGAGCCCGACCTCTCCGGGCGGCGCGCGATGGACGACCTCGTGCGCGCCATGCTCGGTCGTGAGCTCGAGGTGACACCGCGCGAGGCGCGGGAGCGCGACCGGGTCGTCTATGCCGTGCGCGGCCTCAGCGTCACGGGGCGGGTGGACCCCCTCGACCTCGACCTGCACGCCGGCGAGGTGCTCGGGGTCGTGGGTCTGCGGCACTCGGGGGCCCACGAGCTCGTCGAGGCCCTGGCCGGGAGGGGCCAGGTGCACGCGCTGTCGACCGAGCTCATGGCCGGGGCCGACGGGCAGGAGGGGTGGGTCGCCTACGTCTCCGGCACGAGCCCCGAGACCCTCAAGATGCGCCAGTCCGACGTGCTCACCACCGGTCAGGAGCACCTCGACGACGAGGAGCGGCTCCGTTTGGCGTTCGTGCGGGCCATCGAGCACGACATGGAGACCTCCAACCTGCACAACCCTTTGGGCAGCCTCAGCGGCGGCGACCGCCAGAAGGCGTCGATCGTGGCCGTCGCCGACACCGCCGCCTCGGTCGTGGTGCTGGGGCACCCGACGCGGGGGGTCGACGTCGGGTCGAAGGAGATGGCCTACCGGGTGATCGAGCAGCTGGTCGCCAAGGGCAAGGCCCTGGTGATGCTGTCGAGCGACCTCACCGAGCTGCTGCGCATCTGCGACCGGGTCGCCGTGATGCACGACGGCCGGCTCGTGGCGGTGCTCGACACGAGTGCCGCCCACGAGGACCTTGTCATGAGCTATGCGATGACCGGTGGTGCGCCAGAGGTGGCCCCCGAGGTGCGGGGTCGTCGGCGGGGCAGCGACAGCCCGGCCTCCGTCGGCTGAGCAGGAGAAGAGCCGTTCACTCGTGAACTGCTCATGACGCGAGCGTGCCGCTCGAACCCAGCGTCATGGAAACATCCGGCGCGGGTCTTCGGGATGAGCATGCACACCCAGGGCGCGCTGGTCACGGTGGCCATCCACGCGAGCATGGCCGTCCTCGGGCTCGTCGGCGTCGCGGTGGCCGCCAACGAGGTCAGGCAGCTATTCACCGAGACCGCGGTCTCGGCCGGCGAAGTCACGACGTGATCAGCTCGATCACCGGCCAGACCCAGCTCACGCGTCAGCTGTCCACCGCGTCGGAGGCGCCCGCGGCATCCTGAGCGGCCTCGAGAGCCTCACCAGCCACGTCTGCGCCACGCCACTGCCCACCCCCTACCCCGTCGAGCGCAGGTAGCGCCCGAAGTGGGGAACGGTGAAGGCGATCCGACCTCGCTCGCCGGAGTAGATCAAGCCCTTCTTGAGCAGGCCGTCGCGGGCGGGCGAGAGCGACTGCGGCTTGCGGTCGAGGAGCGCGGCGACGGCGGCCGTAGGCACCGAGTCACCCTCGGGTGCGACGGCCTCGGGGTCGGCGGGGGCGGCAGCGTCCGGCGCCGCGACATCGGCCATCGCCCGCAGGTACTCCCGCTCGGCGGGGGTCGCCCGCTCGAGGCGCGAGCCGAAGAACCCGACCGCGAGCTCGGCCTCGGCCTCGGGGGCGGCGACCCGCACGTCGTCGGCGGTGATCGGTGAGCGGGGGGCGACGTCCCACACGACCTTGCCATAGGCCTGCAAGAAGTAGGGGTAGCCCGCGGTGATCTCGTACATCGCCTCGAGGGCCTCGGAGGTGAACTGCGCGTCCTCGTCGCCGGCGGGCGCGACGAGCGCGAGGTCGGCCGCGGCCCGGTCGAGACGGTCGATGCGCGAGTAACGGAACAGCCGCTCGCTGTAGGACTTGCTGGCTGACAGGACCGCCGGCAGGTGCGGCAGGCCGGCACCGACGACGATGAGCGGCAGCCGCTGTTGCGAGATCTCGTGGCAGGCGGCGCAGAGCGCTGAGACGTCGTCGGGACCGAGGTCCTGCATCTCGTCGATGAAGACGGCGACGCCGCTGCCTCGGTCGGCCGCCAGCCCGGCGATGTCGGTGAGCAGCTCGCCGAGGTCGATCTCGATGTCGCCCGAGTCGGCGCGGCCCATCGTGGCCGGCACGTCGATGCCCGAGCTCCAGCGCTCACGGACCCTGGCGGCCGGGGCCTCGCGCAGCGCGAACGCCTTGACCGTGCCGAGCACCTCGTCGGACTGCTCCCCCGAGGCCCCGGCGGGGTGCCCCAGCTCGCGCACCGCGACGTGCAGGGCGGAGGCGAGCGGCCGGCGCAGACCTTGGTCGGGCCGCGCCTCGAGCTTGCCCGTGCCCCACCCTGCGCGCACGGCCGCCGAGCGCATCGCGTTGAGCAGCACCGTCTTGCCCACACCCCGCAGCCCGGTGTTGACGATCGAGCGCTCCGGCCGCCCGCGCGCGACCCGCTCGAGCACGACGTCGAACTGCTGCAGCTGCGCGTCACGGCCGGCGAGCTCTGGGGGCCGCTGACCGGCGCCGGGCGCGTAGGGGTTGCGGATCGGGTCCATGGATCGCAGCGTATGGGGCTCTCTAGCGTTCACCCGATATTGCTGCAGACTCCCCTGTGCCGTGTCGCGGACCCGGGGTCGGGGGCGGGGGGCGGAGGCGGGGCAGGGATACGCGGGCACGTGACCCCGTATACGTGAGGACCTGCTCCTCACCGAGCCGACGCTGCGTCGTGTAGACCCCGCGGGCGTCGTACGGTGTGGGGATGCCCCTCTCCTCCTCGGCTGCTGCGGTCGCCGCGCTCGCCCAGACCGCGGTCGGTGGCGACGGTGCCCTGGCGTCCGTCGCCCACGGTACGACGGCCCTCGACTCTCGCCTGCGGGTGGAGGACCTCGCCCTCGGGGCGGTGACCTTCTGCGCCACGGCGGCCTCGCGGTTCCTCGGACGGCGGCTCGACGTCGCTCCCGGGCGGGTGGGCGCCAGCTTCCGCAGCCCGTCGCACGTCGCGCTCGACGGCGTGGGGTTCGCGGGCTTCGACCCGCTGTCGGGCTTCTTCGAGACGTCGGACGGATGGGTACGCACCCACGCGAACTACCCGTGGCACCGGCAGCGGCTCGCGCAGGTGCTGGGCCTGGGCGACGCGTCCTCGCGCGACGTCGTCGCCGGGGCCGTCCGGGAGCGCACCGCTCAGGAGGTCGAGAGCGCCGCGGCCGCCGCCGGGGCGATCGCCGTGAAGGTGCGCACTCCGCAGGAGTTCGCCGCGGTGCCGGGCATGGCGACGGCGCCCTTGCTGCGCTACCGACCCGGCCCGCCGTCGACGCGCGACACCGACCGGCCCGTGCGCGTGCTCGACCTCACCCGCGTCATCGCCGGCCCGGTCGCGACCAAGACGCTTGCGGCGCTCGGCCTCGACGTGCTGCGCCTCGACCCGCCGCAGCTGCCCGAGATCGAGATGCAGCACCTCGACTCGGCCGCCGGCAAGCACTCGGCCGTGGTCGACCTCCTGCTCAACGCCAAGCTCGTGCGCGACCTGGTCGACCAGGCCGACGTCGTCGTCACGGGCTACCGTCCGGGCTCGCTGGCGGCTCTGGGCCTCGGGCCCGACGAGCTGCTGGAGCGCCGGCCCGACCTCGTCGTCGCGGCCGTCACGGCCTGGCCGGGTGCC
>JALYVC010000081.1 GCA_030853445.1 Actinomycetota bacterium
GGTCGACGTCGTCGGCAGCGACCCGGCCCGCGACCAGTGGCTGGGTGAACGGCTCGCCGCCGCCCTCGGGGTGCCGTGGGTGGTCGGCGACGACGACCACGCCGCGCGTCGCTCACCCCGGCCCCTCCTCGTCAGGTGCGGCCCCCCGCCGCCGTACGACGGCCTCCGGGCGCAGGTCCCTGCCCTGACCCTGCGCCCCCCAGAGCCCGCAGAGCCCCTCGAGGACGACGACTGGCTTGCAGCCGCGCTGCTCGACGTGGAGACGTTGCTGGCCCGCGGGTTCGAGCTGGTCCCGTCGCTCGAGCAGCAGCAGGCGGCTCGACGCGACCGGTCGTCCTGACCCCAGTGCTGCGGCAGGTGCAGGATGGGCTCATGACCTTCCGCGTCGACGACTACCAGGCCGCCCCCTCCCGCTATTCGCAGGTGCCCTACCGCCGGTGCGGCACCAGCGGGCTCGACCTCCCGATGGTCTCCCTCGGGTTGTGGCACAACTTTGGCGACGACGTCGCGCTCGACAACCAGCGAGCCACCCTGCGCCGGGCCTTCGACCTCGGGGTGACGCACTTCGACCTGGCCAACAACTACGGCCCGCCTTACGGCTCGGCTGAGCGCAACTTCGGCACGATCTACGCGCAGGACTTCACGCGGTACCGCGACGAGCTGGTCATCAGCAGCAAGGCGGGCTACGACATGTGGCCGGGCCCGTACGGTCAGGGGGGTGGGTCGCGCAAGTACCTCCTCGCCTCGCTCGACCAGTCGCTGGCGCGGATGGGCCTCGACTACGTCGACATCTTCTACAGCCACCGCTTCGACGAGACGACGCCGCTGGAGGAGACGATGGGCGCCCTCGACACCGCCGTGCGACAGGGCAAGGCGCTCTATGTCGGCATCTCGTCGTACTCCGGGTCGCGCACCGCCGAGGCCGTCGAAATCCTGCGCGCGATGGGCACCCCGCTGCTGATCCACCAGCCCTCCTACTCGATGCTCAACCGCTGGATCGAGCAGGACCTGCTCGACGTGCTCGGCGTGACCGGCACCGGCTGCATCGCCTTCTCGCCCCTGGCCCAGGGGATGCTCACCGACAAGTACCTCAAGGGCGTGCCGGCCGGCTCGCGCGCCGCACAGGGGACGTCGCTCTCGACCGACCTGCTCACCGACGACGCCCTCAAGCACGTCCGTGCGCTCAACCGGATGGCGAAGGCGCGCGGCCAGTCGCTCGCGCAGATGGCGCTGGCCTGGGCCCTGCGCGACCACCGCGTCACGTCGGTCCTCGTCGGGGCCTCCAGCGTGGCCCAGCTCGAGGACTCCCTCGGAGCCACCGACAACCTCGACTTCACCTCCGAGGAGCTCGACAAGATCGACCGGCACGCGATCGACTCGGGCGTCAACCTGTGGAAGACCTCCTCCTCCCACTGACCCACCCCGTCCACCCCACCCCCCACGTCCGCCCCACCCCCACGAGAGGAAGCTGTGGTCACGGACAGAGAGGTCGACGAGATCTCCGCCATGACGGCGGTGGAGCTGGGGGCTCGCTACGCCGACGGCTCGATCTCCCCCGTCGAGGTCCTCGACGCGCTCGAGCAGGTGGTCGACGCCCGGGAGCCGGTGCTCAACGCGTTCTGGGTGCGCTCGAGCGACAGCGCTCGCGCCGAGGCGCAGGCCAGCGAGAGCCGCTGGGCCTCGGGGACCGCTCGGGGACCGCTCGACGGCATCCCCGTCACCTTCAAGGAGAACCTCGCCCGGGCCGGCGTGCCCATGCCGTCAGGTCACGCCGGCAGCGATCCCGTGGTCCCCCGCGTCAGCTCGCCCGTCGCCGACCGCGTCTCCGAGGCCGGCGGGGTCGTCCTGGGGTCGACCGTCATGCCCGACTGGGGCATGCTCTCGTCGGGTGTCTCCAGCCGGCACGGCATCACCCGCAGCCCGTGGGACCCGTCGTGGACCACCGGAGGGTCGTCGTCCGGCGCGGGGGCCGCGGCGGCGGCGGGCTACGGCCCGCTGCACGTCGGTACCGACATCGGCGGCTCCATTCGCCTGCCGGGCACGTGGCTGGGCCTGGCGACCCTCAAGCCGAGCGCTGGTCGGGTGCCGCTCGACAACCCGTACCTGGGGCGGGTCGCCGGCCCGCTCACCCGGACCGTCGACGACGCCGCCCTCCTGCTCTCGGTCATCTCGCGGCCCGACAGCCGAGACTGGACGGCGCTGCCACCGACCGTCCTGAGGCTGGACGACCTGTCGCTCGAGGTCTCGACCCTGCGGGTGGGTGTGCTGCTCGACGCCGGGTGCGGCATGGCCGTCCACCCCGAGGTCGCCTCGGCGGTCGGGATGGTCGCCGACACGCTCGCTGCGGCCGGTGCCCGGATCGAGCCGATGTCGCCCTGGATGGAGCCCCGCCTCCTGGCCGACCTCGACCTCTTCTGGCGAGTGCGGTCGTGGGCCGACGTGCAGGCCCTGCCCCCCGACGGCCGCGAGAGGATCCTGCCCTTCGTCCGGCGCTGGGCGCAGGGAGGCGCGAGGGCGAGCGGCGCCGACGTCCTGCGCTGCTACTCCTCGATCCTGGAGATCCAGCGGCGCACGGTCGCGGCGACGGAGGCCTTCGACGTCGTCCTCAGCCCGGTCGCGCCGGATGCCGCCTTCGCTGCGGAGTGGCCGATGCCCTTCGGTGACGACGACCGGGGCATGGCCCACATCGGGTTCACTGCTCCGTGGAACATGTCAGGACAGCCGGCAGCGACCGTCAACTGCGGTTTCACCGCCGACGGCCGACCCATCGGCGTGCAGGTCGGAGGGCGCCGCTTCGACGACGTGGGGGTGCTGGCCGTGGCCCGGTGGTATGAAGCCGCCCGGCCGGCGGCAGCCGTGCCGCACTGGCCTCTGGGGCTGACCGCGGCAGGGCTCAGGCGGTGATTCGCACGGCCATGGACGAGGGGAATGGCCGCACGACGTGCCGGGTGACCAGGAACATCCCGAGAAGGGGCACGTCGTGGGCTTGGCAGGCGGCCAGCATCGTCTCGTGCCAGGCGCGGTCGTCGTCGGTGACGAACGGCCCCGTCTCGCGCACCACCGCGACGACGACCCCCGCATCGACGTCGACCTGAGCGGCGAGCCACGCGACGCGCGTCGTGGCCACCTCGCGGTCCGCCGGTGACACCGGGTGCCCGAGCTCGAGGAACATCGGCTGGGCCAGACGCCCCTCGTCGGTGATCAGGACCGTCACCCCGCCCCGGCGGCGATCGGCGTCACCGACCACGAGGTCCAGCACGTCGGCGGCGAGGACGGGGTCGGCAAGGGAGCGGTGCTCCCAGTCGGGCGGCAGGTCACGGAAGCTCATGCCTCAACCCTGCCCGTCCCTCGGGGACCTCATCCGGTTGTCCACAGGGCAGTTGGCTGGCAGGCCGCGCCGCCGATGCGCTCCCGTGATGTCATGGGCACCATGACGACCACTCCCGCTGGCACCCCTGCGACCCCCGAACCCGACGACGACTACGCCCCCAGCCCCGCCGAGTGGGTCCGCCGGCAGGTGGCAGCCATCGAGGCGGCCGGTGACACCAACGCGGTCGACCTCAACGGCCTGCCGGTGATGCTCCTGACCATGCGCGGGGCAAAGAGCGGCAAGGTCCGTAAGGTGCCGCTGATGCGGGTGGAGCACGACGGGGTGTATCTGGCCGTCGCGAGCCAGGGTGGGGCCCCGAGCCACCCGCAGTGGTACCGCAACCTCACCGCCGACCCCGACATCGTCGTGCAGGACGGCACGCAGAAGCACGACGTCCGCGCCCGTGAGCTCGAGGGTGCCGAGCGCGAGCAGTGGTGGGAACGCGCGGTGGCGGCGTTCGCCCCGTACGCGGAGTACCAGCAGAAGACGACGCGCACGATCCCTGTCCTCGTGCTCGAACCACGCTGACGACCGTCCCTCCCACCCGGCCGAGCCACCCGGGCACCGGTGACCGGGCCTCGTTAGAGTGAGGTGGTGAGACCCGCCACCGGCCCTCGGCCCGAGCTCACGGACGGCACCGTGCTTCTGCGCCGGCGCGACGACGATGACCCGGCGGTGGTCGGCTTCGACGTCGTCGTGGCCGGCGATACCGTCGGTGGCGAGCCTGGTGAGCACGCGGGCGAGGTGGGTCTGCACATCATCGAGCCCGGGGTGGGTGAGCTCTCGTGGCACCTCACAGCGGCGCACCGCCGACGCGGCTTCGGCAGTCGTGCCGTGCGGCTCCTCGTCGACTGGGCGCTCACCGAGCACGGGCAGGGAGGGCTCGGTCTGGGCCGGGTCCGGGCCCGGGTCGACCCCCGCAACGCGCCCGCCTTGCGGGTCGCGACCCGGTCGGGGCTCATGCGTGAGGGGGTCGAGCGCGTGCCGAGGGGCACCGGGGTCGACCCCACGAGCACCGAGCAGGTCCTGCTCGGCCGGCTCGCCACCGACGTCCCGCTCAGTGACCCCACGAGCTTCCGCACCCTGCTCAACTCCTTCCTGCCCCGCAAGCGCGGCATCGCGCAGATGCTCGTACGCGACGAGGCCGGGCGTGTGCTCATGTGCCAGCTCACCTACAAGCGCGACTGGGACCTACCGGGCGGGGTCGTCGAGGTGGGTGAGTCACCCCGGCTGGCGGTGTCGCGCGAGGTCGAGGAGGAGCTGGGCCTCACGATCGCGGCGGGCGACCTGCTACTGACCGACTGGCTGCCGCCGTGGGGCGGCTGGGACGACGCCCTCTGCCTGGTCTTCGACGGCGGCACCCAGCCCAGCGACGTGGTGGCGCGCATCGTCAAGCAGGAGCGCGAGATCCGCGACGCGCAGTTCCTCGACCCCGGGCAGGTGCGCGAGCGTGCCACCGACTTCACGGCCCGCCGGGTCGAGGCCGCCCTCGAGGGCGAGCGCGGGTACACCGAGTCCGGCCGCTGACCCTCCCCCTCCCCGCCTGAACTCGACTCAGCGTCGACGCACCTGACGCATGGAGCTCCATACGTCGACTGCGTCGACGCTGCGTCGAGTCCGGGGGCGGGAGGGCGGGAGGCGGGGGGTCAGGACGGGGGGGGTCGTCATCGGGGCGAGCAGCAGATAGGCCTGGGCTGCGAGGATCATCCCGACGGCGACCCAGGACCCGGTCGGGAGCTGCACGCCGTACCTCACGTGGTCGACGATGAGCATGCCCACCTGCAGCGCGACGATCCAGCCGAGGGTGACCAGGGCGAGCTCGGCGTACTGGAGGGCGGAGGCGTAGACCCAGAAGAGGGTCAGGAAGGCGACGACGCCGGCCGTGAGCGGCAGGGCTCCGCCGCTGCGCGACCACTTCTTGGCGGCGACCGCCCCCGCCAGGTCGAGCAGCGCGAGCAGGACCATGGCGCTCGCCCCGACGAGCCAGGGCGGCCACGACTCGGGAGCCCGCAGCAACGGGACGGTGGGCAGGCTGGCTGCGCTGGCGAGACGGTCGAGAGCGTTCCCGGGGGGCACCTCTGGCTCGGGGGTCACCCGGGAGGAGGCGACAACTCGCGCGGCTGATACCTCAGGGTCCCCCGACGTCGGCCTGCCGCGCGATGGTGGCGGCGGCTCGGCGTACGGCGGCACCCGTCGCGAGGGTCGCGTCGTCGGGGAGGACGCCATCGAGGAACGCAAAGCGTCGGCGGACGGCCGCGGCATACGACGTCGTCGCCGGGGCATCGCGTATGCCGTGCCACCAGTCGGCGATGTCGCCCCAGCCGGGCGCGGCGAGCGACCCGCCGAACTGCTGCACCGCGAGCGAGGAGCACAGGGTCGCGAAGGCGAGCCGGTCAGTGAGGCTCCAGCCCGAGAGCGTGCCGAGCACCAGTGAGGCGGCGAAGACGTCGCCGGCTCCGGTGGGGTCGAGGGCGGGCACCCGCAGCGCGGGCACGGTGGCCTCCTCCCCCGTCGTGCCGTCGATGGCGATCGCGCCGCTCGGACCGAGGGTGACGACGGCGAGCGGCACGCGGTCGGCGAGGTCGTAGAGGGCATCGTGGGGGGTGTCGGCGCGGGTGTAGGCCATCGCCTCGTCGGCGTTGGGCAGGAAGGCGTGGCAGTGGGCCAGGCGGTCGAGCACCTGGGGTGACCACGACCCCGTCGCGTCCCAGCCGATGTCACCGAAGACGAGGGCCCCGTCGGCGCGCGCCATCTCGACCCACGACGGGCCGTCGTCCGTGAAGGCCTCGGCGAGGTCGACGAGGACGCTGCGCGTGCGCGGCGGGCGGCCGATCAGCTCGTTCGAGGACATCGGTGAGGCGTGGCCGTGCGTCACCATGCCGCGGTCGCGGTCGATGCTCATCGACACGGTCACGGGCGAGTGCCAGTCAGCGAAACGTCGCGAGCGACTGAGGTCGACCCCCTCCTGCTCGGCCAGGGTGCGCCAGCAGAAGTCGCCGTAGTCGTCGTCGCCGAAGGCCGCCGCGAGCGAGGTGCGCAGGCCGAGTCGGCTGGATGCCGTGGCGAGGTTGGCGATGCCGCCGGGACACGACCCCATCCCCTCGGCCCAGACCTCCGTGCCTCCGACGGGCAGGGTCGCCAGACCGGTGAAGATGATGTCGAGGAAGACCGTGCCCGCCAGCAGCACGTCGAACTCCGGCTCGTCGCCGGCACGATGGCTGGCGAGGGGGTCGTATCCGCCGATCATGGTCCCCATCCTCTCGCGTCGTCGCCTCGGTGCGGGCGGGCGCGGCTACTCGCTGATCCCACTGCGCTCGACCCCCTCGACGATCCAGCGCTGGAGCCCGACGAACATCAGCACCAGGGGGGCGATTGCGACCGCGGCGGCGACGAAGAGCTCGTGCAGGTTGCTCGTCTGCTGGGTGAGGAAGGTGGACAGCGCGATCTGCACGGTCCACGAGCTCTGGTCCTGCCCGATGACCAGCGGCCAGAGGAAGGCGTTCCAGCTGCCGATGAAGGTGATCGTGGCGATGGCCGCGACGAAGCCGAAGGAGTTCGGCACCACGACTCGCCAGAACGTGCCCCAGTAGCCGAGGCCGTCGAGACGTGCAGCCTCCTCGATCTCCTTGGGGAAACCGAGGAAGTACTGCCGGAACAGGAAGGTCGCGAACGCCTGGAACAGCCCGGGGATGATCAGGCCCCGTAGGGTCGACACCCACCCGAGCGACGAGACGAGCACGAAGCTCGGCACGAAGGTCACGGACGCCGGGATGAGCAGCGTCGCGACGATCGTCCAGAGGACGGCGCCCGCGTGCCGGTAGGGGATGCGGGCCAGCCCGTAGCCCGCCAGGCCCGAGAGCACGAGCACACCGACGGTCTGGACGACCGAGATCACGGCCGAGTTGAGCAGGGAGCGGGCCATCGGCACCGCCGGGTCCGAGAAGAGCTCGCCGAGGTTGCCCCACTGCACCCTGGGCGGCAGCCAGCTCCACGTGGCGGCGGTGATGTCCTGCTCACGCATCAGGCCGTTGCGCAGCACGAGGTAGAACGGCACGAGGAAGAGCAGTGCGCCGACGACCAGCACGACGTACCGCAGGCCGCTCCCGGCCCTCTCTAGGGGAGACCGCTGGATGCTCACCGGTCACCACCGAGCCGCAGGAGGCGTCCCTGCAGCAGCGCGACGATGGCGATGAGCAGCGTGAGGATGATGGCGCCGGCGCTGCCGTGGCCGAAGTCCTGCCCCTGGCCGAGGGCCGTGTAGTAGAGGTAGACGAGCGGCGGACGGGCGTACGGCGGGTACTGCCCCGACGTCGAGAGCAGGTTGAAAAACTCGTCGAAGGCCTGGAAGGCGTTGATGAGCAGCAGGAGCAGCACGGCACTGGAGGTCGCGACCAGCTGCGGGATGGTGATGTACCGCAGCACCTTCCACCCCTGAGCCCCATCCACGGCCGCCGCCTCGTAGAGCGTGGGCGAGATCCGCTGCAGTCCCGCGAGGAAGAGGATCATGTAGAACCCCACCTGCAGCCACAGCCGGGCCGAGACGATGACCAGCCAGTACCACGGCGGCTGCACGATCGACAGCCACGCGATCGGGTCGAGCCCGAACCAGCCGAGCACGGTGTTCACCAGGCCGAAGCGCACCCCGCTGAAGAGCGACATCTTCCACACCAGCGAGGCGATGACGTATGAGCACGCTGTCGGCAGGAAGAAGACCGAACGGAAGAACGTCTGCATCACCTTGGCCCGGTTGACCAGCAGCGCCAGGCCGAGGGACAGCACGAAGGTCGTGGGCACGATGAAGGTGGCGAAGACGACGAAGGTCAGCAGGCTGTCGCGGAAGGCCGGGTCCGAGATCATGTCGGCGTAGTTGCCGAACCCCACGAACACGGTCGGGGTGACCGTGTTCCGGGCCTCGTAGAACGACAGCCAGAGGCTCCAGAGGATGGGCACGTAGACGAAGACGACCAGCCCGAGCACGAAGGGCCCGACGAACACCCAGAACCACAGGTTGCGGTCCTGGTCGCCCCGCAGCCGCCGGGCGAGGGTCGGGGTCGCGGAGGCCTGCGCCACCCTCAGACGCCGACGCGCTTGAGCTCGGCCTCGACCACGGTCTTCATGGCCGCGATCTCCTTGGCCGGGTCTGACCCGCTGCGCACGATGCGGTTGAGCCCGTCGGAGAACGCCGTCGCGCACTTCGGGGTCCACAGCAGCGGTGACTGGGCGCGGCCGCTGTCGTTGACGAGCTTTGCCGCGTCGGCGGCGGGGCCGGACGCCAGCTTGGTGGCCTTCGCGATGACCGACTGGCGGGCCGGGATGTGGAAGCCGTAGGCCTGCGCCCAGTCGAGCTGCTTGTCGGTCTGGTCGACCCAGAGCCACTTGACGAAGGCCTTCGAGGCCTCGACGTCCTTGGCCTTGGCACTGACGCTGGAGCCGTAGGCGCCGACGGGCACCGACGGCTTGCCGGCGCCGCCGAGGGTGGGCCACGCCATCACGCCGTAGTCACCCGGGAAGGCCTTCTCGATGACCGGCAGGGTCCACAGCCCGGTCCACTGCATCGCGGTCAAGCCCGAGGTGAAGGCCGAGGGGTCGGACCAGTCGGCCGGCGCTCCGAGGAGCAGGTCGCCACTGGTGAAGAGCTGGCGCAGCTTGGCGAAGCCCTCGACCGCGCCGGCGCCGTCGAAGCCGAAGGCGGTCTGGTCGGCGTTCAGGTAGTCGAGCCCCGCGGCCCAGAGCATGGGGCCTCCGAGGACGCCCACCCCGCCGTCGTTGCCGGCGAAGAACCCCTTGACCTTGCCGGTGGTGAGCTTCTTCGCCGCGGCCAGGAGCTCGTCGACGGTGGTCGGCGGCTGCACTCCCGCCTTTTCGAGCAGGCTCTTGCGGTAGACGAGCAGCTGCATGTCGGTGACCTGCGGGACGGCATAGAGCTTGCCCTTGTACGTCATCCGCTCGATGAGCGCCGGGGTGAAGTCCGACGCGGCGTCACCGAGGACACCGGTGAGGTCGACGACCTGGCCGCCCTGGATCATGTCGATGCTCGGGCCGTTGCCGTTCTCGAAGACGTCGGGCCCCGAAGCGGTGAGCAGCGATGACGCCACGGTGTTGTCGTAGCCGCTGGGGAACCACTTCACGGTGACGGCGGCGTCGGGGTAGGCCTTCGCGTAGCCCTCGACCGCCTGCTGGGTGCCGGCCTCGCCGTAGGCGTGGTACCACTGCGCGATGGCTGGCTTGCCGCCGGCGCCCGTCGTCGGGCCCGACCCTGCCCGGCCGGTGTTTCCGCCGCAGGCGGCAAGGGCTCCGGCGCCGAGGGCCGCACCGGCGAGGCCGAGGAAGCGGCGTCGGCCGAGGTCGGACGTGGTCGCGGTGATGGGTGCTGGTGCCATGGGGGTTCCCTTACGAAGGTCGGTGCAGGAAAGTCGCTGTACGACGCGATCGCGCGCGACTATCGCACGTTAGTCCTCCATGGGCGTCAGCTCTCGCAGGCGAGCCCGTCGTCGTCGCGATCCGCGCCTGACCGAACAGCGTCGTTCTCCGGGGGGCACCGTAGGCACCGGCGGGCCCGTCGACCCGGGTCCCTGCGTCGTCGACCCAGAAGGGCCCACCCGGGGGGACGTCGACGTGCACAGAAGACCTCCGAGCGGTGGTGGTGGACCGAAGCCGTCACAGTTTCGTGTGACCGCGCTCGGTCCGCACGTTGGCGACATCTGCGGACCCGAGCCCCGGCAGGGCCGAGGCGTGCTCAGGTCGGCCGGGTGCGCCTCAGCCAAAGCAGGCCGATCACGGGCAGCACGAGCGGGACGTAGCCGTAGCCCGACCCGAAGTGCGACCACACGGTCTTGTCGGGGAACTCGGACGGCACGAGGTAGGACAGCAGCCCGACGACGAGCACCCCGACGAGCTCGACCGAGATCGCGGCCCGGGCCACGCGCAGGGAGGTGCGGTCGTCCCGGGCGAGGGCGACCGTGGCCACGAGGTAGATCACCGCCGCCAACGCCGACAGCAGGTAGGCGACAGGGGCCTTCGAGAACTCCGAGACCAGCTGGTACGACGCCCTTCCGGTCGCCGCCAGCGCGAAGAGGGCGTAGAGCGCGACGAGCACGATGCCGAAGCCGCGACCGGTGGGTCGTGAACCCGACGGGGTGACGGCGTCGGGCGCAGGGGTCGGGTCAGCCATGGAGGGTCCACATCTGGGTCAGACGGGCCAGGAAGACGGCGATGACGAGCGCTGAGCCGGCGACGACCCCCATCGACCACCGGGTCTTCTCCTTCAGCGCCAGCAAGGTCACGAAGGGGGGCACGAGCGGGAGGGTGCCGAGGTAGGCGTAGAACACCGGGGCCTCGAAGTCACGCGTCGTGTGCAGGCCCTGCACGATGCCGACGACCACCTGGGCCAGCAGGAGCAGCTCGAGGGCAGCGGCCGACAGGAGCAGCCGGTCGTCGAGCACGGTGTCGCGCAGCACATGGACGAGCGCGACGACACCGTAGACAGCGGCGACGACGAGCACCGCGACGGTGAGCCAGGAGAACACCCCTTCAGGGTAGTCAGCGGCTCCCCACCACCGGTGGCCGGCCGCCTCCGGCGAGTCGCCGGGCGAGGCCGCTCGCCCGCTGGGCCGGCCGCTCGACGGCAGCCCGCACACCCTCGGGGGTGCCCACCACGGTGACTCGCGACTGCGCACGGGTGACCGCCGTGTAGAGCAGCTCGCGGGTGAGCAGGGGTGAGTCGGCCGGCGGCAGGACGAGCGTGACCGTGTCGAACTGACTGCCCTGGCTGCGGTGCACCGTCATCGCGTGGGCGGTCTCGACATCGGCGAGACGGCTCACCGCCAGGGGGCGCCCCTTAAGGGTGCCGTCGGCCACGCGGGCCACGAGGACGCCGTCGTCACCGCGCACAATGACGCCGGTGTCGCCGTTGAAGAGACCCAGGCCGTAGTCGTTGGCCGTGACGAGGAACGGCTCACCCGCCGAGCGCTCGGCTCCGACAGGACCGACCAGGCCTTCCTCGCGCAGCCAGCGCTCGACCCTGCGGTTCCAGTGCGCGACGCCGTACTCACCGACGCGGTGGGCCGTGAGGAGGCGGTGGTGGTCGAGGGCTGCCAGCGCCGCGACGGGGTCTCCCGCCCGGCC
>JALYVC010000089.1 GCA_030853445.1 Actinomycetota bacterium
ACGCCGTTGCACGGCGGAAGGACGCAGACGACGTGATCGGCGGCGAACGGTGAAGCCGCGAGCAGCGCGGCGATCGCGTCGGCGACGACCATCTGGGCCAGCAGCGCCGCCGTGATCGACGAGACGCCGCAGGCGGCGCCCCCGCCGGGCAGGGGCAGGACCGCGTCGCCGTAGGGCGCGCCGTTGTCGAGGACCACGTCGGCGACCTCGAACAGCCGCTTGCCGCTGGGGTGGCGCGAGGTGATCGCCGTGGTGTGGGCCATCGAGGTCACGGCGACCAGCGGATGCCCCTGCGCCTTTACGTGCAGGGCGAGCTCGACGATGCTGCCGTTACCGCCGGAGCTGCTGGCGATGAGGAAGACATCGGTGGGCCGTATGGCGGGGGCCTGCTCGTAGATGCGCAAGGCGGTGCCGGGGTCGCGCTCGAGGAACTGGTCGGAGACCGCACGCCCCTCCGGGTCGGGCACGGCCACGTCGCGCAGGCTGAGCCGGTTGGTGGGCACAAGGCCTCCGGCCCGACCGGCGATCTCCATCGCGAACGCCTCCGAGTGACCGGTGCCGAACGCCTGCAGCACGCCGTCGGCGACGAGGCAGTCCGCCACCAGGGCGGCCGCGGCGACGACCCCGTCGTGCTGGCTGCGGGCTACGTCGTCGACGAGACCGAGGGCGACCCGCGCGAAGGCGGTCGAGCCGACCCCCATCGGCTCGGGCTGCGGCGGCGAGCCCCGTCCCGGCGTCTCGAGGCCATGCGGGGCCGGTGGTGTCTGGCTCGTCCTCGGTGTCTGGCTCATCGGGCCCATCATGGCGGACACGGCAGTTCCCCGGCGCCATGGGGGAAGCGCCGGGGAACTGGGGTGCACCTGTCGATGCGGGGATGTGCCGAGTGCCTGACCGATGTCGGGGGAAACACCGGTCCTGCGCGGTGGTGCCAGCCGGTGCGGGGGAAGCACCGGGTCCTGCGGGGGTGATGCTGATGCGCACCAGGCGGAGAGAACCTGGGTCACGCGGGGTGGTGCTGGCCGGTGTGGGGGAACACCGGGTCGTGCGGGGGGTGAGGTCCGATGACGCGGGGGGGCGCGTACGTCAGGCGGCCGACGGCAGGCCGAGGGCCGAGTCCAGTTGGTACCCGCCGAGGCGTTCGGTGACACCTGCCACCGCCTCGACGAGAGCGCCGACCAGCTCGATCTCGTCACGGAGGTCCGTGTCGAGAAGCTCTCCGAGGCCGAGGTCGTTGCTCATACGAAAACCGTATGCCGCCACACGGGGCCTGCGCCCGTTCTTTACTCTTTCCATACTCTGTTGTCGGCAGAATCATCCGTTCGGCCGACCCCCGGCACCCCCGCCCATCCAGGCGCTCGTGACGCGGGCGACACGCTCGTGCGCGGCGACCCGGCGGCTGAGGTCCGCCCGGCGTCCCGAGCCACACCCATCCTTCGCGATCCCGGGAGACCCTGCCTCGTGACTTTCCTCCGTCAACCTCGGGCGCCTCACACCTTCGAATTCCGTAGGCTGCTGGTAGCCGCTTCGGCGATCTGCGTGGTGTGGTCGTTCACCTGCGGTGTGTACGGTCGGCGTCAGTCGTCTGAACGCCGGGTTTCCGGCCGCAACCCGCAAGGACACCGATGGTTAGCGCTGCTCCCCCACTCGACCAGCTGTACAAGCTCACCCGGGACCGTCTCGAGGTCGTCCTCGACGGCGAGTCGCTGCTCGAGGTCGACGCCCTCGAGGCCTGGGTGCGCATCTGCGAGGACCTGCACGCGATCGACGCCGACCGCAACCCGCGGCGTCTCGCTGCATCGGTCTACCGGGTGACCCAGCAGCTGGTCCTCGCTGCCGACGGCACCCCACCCGGAGAGGTCGCCACCCTGGCCCGCCTCTGCTCGGCCGGACGCCGGGCGCACGACCTGCTGGTCAGGCTCGGGGGCTGACTCGGGGCCTTGTGCGCTCCGCCTCTGCCCGCCACCCGATCTGCGCGCGCCTCGGGTTTCGGTCTGCGCTCACCGCTCGACGACGAGCGTCTGCAGGGGGGTTGTGCTCGTCAGGTCGTTGAGGGTGATGATGAAGCGTCCACTCTCGGGCAGGTTGACGACGACCGTGAGGTCACGGGCCGCGCCCAGGCTCACCAGGGGGTAGCTGATCTCGTCGTCACCGATGCGGGTGCGGATCTCGAGCGGCCCGGTCGGGCGGGGCGAGCGCACGACGATGTCGACCTTCGTCCCCTGCACCGGCCCCAGCCGGATGGAGGGGCGGCTGGCTGACGGCAGCCTCGGGAGGCTGGTGACGCCCACCGTGGGAGTGACGAGCGTGGTGGGCCCCGCGGCCTCCCCGGACCCGGCCCCCACGGAGCCGGCGCCTTCCGGCCGAGGCAGGGCGACGGCGACCACCACCAGGAGGGCGGCCGCCAGACCCCAGGGCAGCCCCCGGACCACGTGCAGGTG
>JALYVC010000121.1 GCA_030853445.1 Actinomycetota bacterium
TTACGGCTGTCATAGCGAGGGGGAAACGCCCGGTCCCATTCCGAACCCGGAAGCTAAGCCCTTCAGCGCCGATGGTACTGCACTGGTGACGGTGTGGGAGAGTAGGACGCAGCCGGACAACCATTGAAGAAAGCGCCCCGCTCGGGCCACCATCCGAGCGGGGCGCTTCGTCATACCCGGGCACGCCCGTGTCGTGGGCACGCCTAGGATGGCTCCTGCGAGACGACGACGAGAGAAGAGAACATGGTTGCGGACGGACACGGTGGCGGAGCCCCGCGTGGGGGTGGGTCGCGGCGTGAGCAGGGCCAGGGTCCGCGGGGGCAGGGATCAGGGCACTCGGCACGCGGTGGAGCGGGCCGGTCGGCCGGGGCCGGCCGTGGACCGGACGTCGGTCGAGGGCCGGGCTATGGCTCGCGTGACGGGGACCGCGGGCCGCGGGTCGACCGCCCGGTCTCGCGCACACCGCGTCTGCCCGAGCCGCGGATCGCGGACGGCATCACGGGCAAGGAGCTCGACCGCGGGGTGTGGACCCAGCTCAGGACCCTCACCAAGGAGAACGCCGAGGGGGTGGCGCAGCACCTCGTGATGGCGGCCATGCTGATGGAGGACGACATCGATGCCGCGAAGGCGCACGCCGAGACCGCCGTACGACGCGCCGGGCGGGTGCCTGCGGCACGGGAGGCGTTGGGCCTGGTGGCCTACCGCATGGGGGACTGGTCCAAGGCGCTGTCGGAGTTCCGCACCGTGCGGCGGTTGAGCGGGTCATCGCACCTGCTCCCGCTGATGGTCGACGCCGAGAGGGGTCTGGGGCGTCACGAGAAGGCACTCGACCTCGCTCAGTCGCCGGAGGCGACGACCCTGGCGCGCGACGAACGCGTCGAGCTGGCCATCGTGGTGTCCGGCATCCGGCGTGACCTCGGGCAGCTCGAGGCGGCGGCGTCGGGCCTGCGCATCGCCGAGCTGGTGCCCAAGCCGGTGCGTCCGTGGACCGCTCGGCTGGCCTACGCCTATGCCGAGGCGGTGCTCGCACTGGGTGAGGTGGAGGAAGCCCGTCGATGGTTCGCGGTGTCCGTCGATACCGACATGGACCTCGAGACCGACGCCTCGGAGCGGCTCGACGAGCTCGACGGCATCAGCCAGACCGACCTGATGGGCGACGAGCTCGACGAGGGTGACGACGACGTCGAGGACGCACCCGCCGGCGCCGACGGGCCCCCGGCGCGGGGTTCGGCGGCCCCGGGGCGGAGGTGACCACCCTCCGCGGGCGCTACCGGGGGTTCGTCTGCGACCTCGACGGTGTCGTCTACCGCGGCCCGGACCCGGTGGCCCACGCCGTCGAGTCGCTGTCGAGGCCCGGCACCCACGTCGTCTACGCCACCAACAACGCCTCCCGCCCACCCGAGCAGGTCGCGGACCACCTCGTGCGGCTGGGCCTCGACGTGGGGCCCGAGCAGGTGGTGACGAGCTCGCAGGCCGGAGCCCGACGGATCGCCTCCCGGGTGGCCGCCGGCTCCAGGGTGCTGGCGGTCGGCGGGATGGGGGTCGCCCGCGCGTTGGCCGAGGCGGGCCTCGAGCCCGTCACCCCTGCGCAGCTGCGCGACGCGGCAGGGGACGTGGCCGCCTCCGGACCGGCGGTGGCGGCGGTCCTGCAGGGATATGGCGCGGGTGTGACCGCCGACGACCTCGCCTGGGCCAGCTACCTCGTGGCCGACGGCGCATGGTGGGTGGCCACGAATACCGACGCGACCCTGCCCACAGATCGAGGGGTGGCCCCCGGCAACGGCATGCTGGTCGCGGCTGTGCAGCGGGCCACCGGAGTCACGCCGGCGACGGCAGGCAAGCCGCAGGGTGACCTCTACGAGCTGGCCTGCGACCGTCTCGGGACCAGACAGGTGCTCGGCGTCGGTGACCGCCTCGACACCGACATCCTCGGGGCGATGGCGGCGGGGCTCGACTCGCTGTGGGTGCTGACCGGCGTCGACGACCTCGCGGCCCTCGCCACGGCGCAGGGCCGGCCCCGGCCCACCTTCGTCGCCGCCGACCTGCGCGCCCTCGACCACGTCGTCCCGGTCGTCTCCCGGCAGGGTGACGTCTGGGAGTGCGGCGGCTGGCGCGTGCAGCGAGACGACCGGGGCTCTGTCCACCCGCAGGTCCTGGTCGTGCACCAGGACGGGTCCGAGTCACAGCCGGACGCGAGCGGCGACCGGGTGCCCCGCGGGCTCGCCGTCCTCAACGCCGGTCTCCACCTGCTGCTCGCGTCCATCGACCAGCGCGAAGACGGCGACGACCTCGGTGGGCCCGATGTCGGGAACCGGGGCCCCGGGGCCGCCTCTGTCGAGGTGCTGGTCGACCTGGCCCGGTCCATCGAGGAGCAGGCGGGGCTGCGTGAGGAACACCGCGAGGACTAGGGTCGGGAGCCTCATCGCGGGCCCTTCCGCAGGGATGAGTGAGCCGAGAGTTCGGGAGAGGACGCCATGACGTCAACGGGGCCGTTCGGGCCGCTGCGCAGCTATCTTCAGCTGGCATCCGGTCTGGGTGAGGTGACCCGCGCCAAGGCCGTCGAGGCGGCCGAGTCACTGGTCTCCCTCGGGGTGTCTGTCGTGTCGGCGCCCCCGGTGGGACAGGCAGGGGCTCTGGCCGAGGAGATCCTCGAGGCGGCCAGAGCCAACCGCGAGAGCCTGCGGGCCCTGGTGCGTCACGAGGTCGACCGCGCGGTCGCTGCTGCCCTGAGCAGCCAGGCGCCAGAGGTCGTCCGGACCGGGGTCGCTGTCCTGGCCGCACAGGCGACCCGGGGACTCGGCGGGGTGGCACCAGCCTCGCCCCCGACTTCGAGGGCCGCGGACCTCCCTGCGCCGTCCGCGACCGAGCCCCCGTCGGCGCCCGTGACGAAGACGGCCACCCAGAAGGCCGCGGCGGCCCAGACCAGGGCGACGCCGGCCAGGAAGGCGACGCCGGCCAGGAAGGCGACGCCGGCCAGGAGGGCGACGCCGGCCAAGAAGGCGAAAGCCACCACGACGACGGCGACGCCCGCCAAGAAGGCCACGCCGGTCAAGAAGGCCACGCCGGCCACGACGGCCACGTCGGCCAAGAAGGCCACGCCGGCCACGAAGGCCACGCCGGTCAAGAGGGCCACACCAGCTACGGGGGCCGCACCGGCCAAGAAGGTGACGGCGGTCAAGAAGGCCACGCCGGGCAAGAAGGCTACGACGGGCAAGAAGGCTACGACGGGCAAGAAGGCGGCCTCTTCCCGGGCGGCGAAGGCCTGAGGGTGAGCGACATCCAGGACGACGTCGGACCGTGGCCTCCCCTCGGGGTCGCCGAGTCGGAGGTCGTTGGGACGGTCAGCGTGCGCGAATCCGGGCGTGCGCAGGCGGGCGACGAGGACGGGTTGTTTCCCGCCCCGGTCTCCGTGGCCCCGCGTACGGGGGACACGGCGGTCGACCAGGCCCTCGCCCACCTCGAGCAGGGTGCCCGCGACGACGACCTCGACGCCCAGGTGGCGGCAGGGGAGCGCGCGCACCACGAGCTGCAGGGCCGGCTCGACGACCTCGGGACGGCGTGAGCGCGGCCTCGACCGGCGCGAGCGGCTCGAGGCGCCTCGACGTCGAGCTGGTACGACGAGGTCTGGTCCGCTCGCGCGCTCAGGCCCGCGAGCTGCTCGATGCCGGCGCCGTCACCGTCGACGGCAACGTCACACACCGACCCTCCGCGCCGGTCACCGACGAGTCCCGCGTCGAGCTGTCGCAGGAGCCCGACCACTGGGTCGGCAGGGCGGCCCACAAGCTGCTCGGCGCACTCGAGGTCTTCGGACCCGGAGGGCTCGCGGTCTCCGGACGCCGGTGCCTCGACGTCGGTGCCAGCACCGGGGGCTTCACCCAGGTGTTGCTCGAGCGGGGAGCCACCCACGTGACGGCCCTCGATGTCGGGCACGGTCAGCTCGTGCCCCTGCTCGCCCAGGACCCCCGGGTGAGCGAGCTGTCGGGGACGAACATCCGCGATGTGCACCCGGGTCAGCTGGGGGCGCCGTACGACCTGGTGGTGGCCGACCTGAGCTTCATCTCCGTGCGGCTGGTCCTCCCGTCGATGGTGGAGCAGACCGCCGCGCTCGGGGACCTCGTGCTCCTGGTCAAGCCGCAGTTCGAGGTCGGCCGCGACAACATCGGCCGCACCGGCGTGGTCGGGTCGACGCAGGAGCGCCGGCGGGTGCTGCGGGACGTGGTCGCCACCGCCCAGGGGCTGGGTCTGCACGTGCGCGGTCTGGTGCGCAGCCCCCTCCGGGGTGGGGACGGCAACCGCGAGTACCTACTCTGGGTGACGCCGCGCCCCGAGCACGAGGTGGCCGGTGGCGACCTCGACGCGCTGGTCGAGCTCGCCGAGACCACCGAGACCACCGAGACCACCGAGCAGGCGAAAGGACAACCGTGACCCGACGCATCCTCCTCGTCGCCCACCCGGGGCGACCCGAGGTGGTCGCCATCGCCCGCGGTGTGGTGCAGAGTCTGGTCGAGGCCGGTGTGGAGGTGGCGCTCCCGCCGGCCGAGCAGGCCTCCTTCGCCGACATCGACATCGGGCCGGTCGTGACCTCCGACCCCGACGAGCCGGCCCGGGGGTGCGAGCTCGTCGTGGTCCTCGGTGGTGACGGCACGATCCTGCGGGGGGCGGAGTGCTCACGAGGGTCCGACGCGCCGTTGCTCGGCGTCAACCTCGGCCATGTCGGCTTCCTCGCGGAGGCCGAGCGCGAGGAGGTCGGTGTGACCGTCGAGCACATCCTCGACCGTGACTACTCCGTCGAGGAGCGGATGACGCTCGACGTCGTCGTGCACGAGGACGGGCGCTCGACGTGGTCGTCGTGGGCCCTCAACGAGGTGAGCGTCGAGAAGGCGGCTCGCGAGCGCATGCTGGAGGTCTCGCTCGAGATCGACGACCGGCCGCTCTCGACCTGGGGGTGCGACGGGATCGTCGTCTCGACCCCGACGGGGTCGACCGCCTACGCGTTCTCCGCCGGGGGCCCGGTCATCTGGCCCGACGTCGAGGCCATTCTCGTCGTGCCCAACAGCGCGCACGCCCTCTTCGCCCGGCCCCTCGTGGTCGGACCGACCTCGAGCCTGGCCATCGAGGTCATCCCGCAGGCGGAGGGCCACGGCATCCTGGGGTGCGACGGACGGCGGCAGGTCGACCTCCCGCCGGGTGCCCGCATCGACATCAGCCGCAGCGACGTGCCCGTGCGGCTGGCGCGCTTCAACGCCTCGCCCTTCACCGACCGGCTGGTCGCGAAGTTCCACCTGTCCACCCAGGGCTGGCGCGGCCGCGGCCAGGGCGCCGGTCGCCCCTAGGCTGGCGGCGTGTTCCAGGAGATCCGCATCCGCGGGGTCGGGGTCATCGAGGACGCCGTCCTCGAGCTCAGCCCCGGCCTCAACGTCGTCACCGGCGAGACCGGTGCAGGCAAGACCATGGTCGTCTCGGGCCTCGGTCTGCTTCTGGGCGCCCGGGCGGACTCCGGGCTCGTGCGCAGCGGAGTCGGCTCTGCCCTGGTCGAGGGCATCGTCACGCTCCCGGTAGGGCATCCCGCGCTGGTTCGGGCGGCCGAGGCCGGAGCCGACGTCGACGACGGTCTGGTCCTGGCTCGCACGGTGACGAGGGAGGGCCGCTCGCGCGCCCACGTCGGCGGTCGCAGCAGCCCGGTCGGCGTCCTGGCCGAGCTCGGTGAGCTGCTCGTCGCGGTGCACGGTCAGGCCGACCAGTGGCGGCTGCGGCAGGGCGACCAGCACCGGCAGGTGCTCGACGACGTCGGGGGTGCGGCGATCGCCGGCCCGCGCGAGCGCTACGAGCAGACCTTCGACGCCCTCTCGGCCGCATCGGCCGAGCGCGACCGGCTGCGCCGCCTCGCCCGGGACAGGGCTCGCGAGGTCGACGTCCTGCGGGCCGGGCTCGAGCGGATCGAGGCGCTCGACCCCCGAC
>JALYVC010000129.1 GCA_030853445.1 Actinomycetota bacterium
ACCCCCCGCTGGTCGAGCGGGCGCTGCTGGTCGGGCCGGGTCCACCCGGCCCGGGGGTGGGCCTTGGCGTGCCTGATCAGGGCGAGCGGCCACGTGGTGAGGACGCCCTCGGCGTCAGCACGCATCAGGGCCCGCAGCTGGTCGCGGTCACGGGCGTAGTCGAGCCGGTGGTGGGCGGCGACCACGTCGAGCCAGCCCACCTCGTCGATCTCGTTCTCGAGCGCGCCCGTGCCTCCGACGACCTCGGCGGCCCAGTAGTGGACCTCCTTGGTGCACGCGAGGCCCGCCCGGTCGAGCACGGTGTAGGTGGCCGAGGGCAGCGGCCGACCGAGATGGACCTCGAGACCGGTCTCCTCCAGGGTCTCGCGCACGGCGGCCACGGGAGGGAGCTCGCCGGGCTCGAGCTTGCCCTTGGCCCACGACCAGTCGTCGTACTTCGGACGGTGGACCAACGCCACCTCGAGCGTCCCGCGACGGCGTCGCCAGGGCAGGGTCCCGGCGGCAGGAATGACCGGCATGGTGGCTGAACCTATCGACGTCGGGCTTTGCGGCGCCGGCGGGTCGCCGTCTCGAGGGTCTGCGACTGGATGTCGAGCAGGGGCTGGCCGTCGGGGCCGCGGTGCACCCGCGTCCACCGACCGTCGCCGGACAGCTCCCACCGCGAGCTGTCGGGCGAGAAGCCCAGGCGCAACATGGCCCGAATCTCCTCGAGGTGGCCCGGGTCGGTGATGCGCACGAGGGCCTCGACGCGGCGGTCGAGGTTGCGGTGCATCATGTCGGCGCTGCCGATGTAGACCTGCGGGTCGCCGTCGGCATAGAACCAGAACACCCGCGAGTGCTCGAGGAACCGGCCGAGGGTCGAGCGCACCGTGATCATCTCGCTGAGCCCCGGCACGCCCGGCCGCAGCGCGCAGATGCCGCGGACCCAGACGTCGACCCGCACCCCCTCCCGCGACGCGCGGTAGAGCGCGTCGATCATCTCCTCGTCGACGATGGAGTTGACCTTGAGCACGATGTGACCGCGTCCTGAGCGCTGCTGCCGCTCGGTCTCCTCCTCGATGAGCTCGACGAGGCCCGTGCGCACGGTGCGGGGGGCCACCAGCAACCGCTTGAACCGGCTGCGGGGCGCGATGCCCGACAGCTGGTTGAACAGCCGGGTGAGGTCCTCACCGACCTGAGGGTCGCAGGTGAGCAGGCCGAGGTCCTCGTACAGGCGGGCGGTCTTGGGGTTGTAGTTGCCCGTGCCGATGTGGCAGTAGCGCACCAGCCCCTCGGCCTCCTGCCGCACGACGAGGCAGAGCTTGGCGTGGGTCTTGAGCCCCACGATGCCGTAGACGACGTGGACGCCGGCCTGCTCGAGCTTGCGCGCCCAGCTGATGTTGTTGACCTCGTCGAAGCGGGCCTTGAGCTCGACGACGGCGAGCACCTGCTTGCCTGCCTCGGCGGCGTCGATGAGGGCGTCGACGATCGGTGAGTCGCCGCTGGTGCGGTAGAGGGTCTGCTTGATCGCGAGCACCCGGGGGTCGGCCGCCGCCTGCTCGATGAAGGCCTGGACCGACGTCGAGAAGGAGTCGTAGGGGTGGTGCAGCAGCACGTCCTTGCTGCGCATCGCCGCGAAGATGTCGCTCGGCTTGCTCGACTCGGTCGGCGCGAGGTCGGGCTGGGTCATCGGCACGAACGGCGGGTCCTTGAGGTCGGAGCGCTCGATGTCGCCGACGATGAACAGCGCGCGCAGGTCGAGGGGCGCCTGCATGCGGTAGATCTCGGACGGCACCACCTGCAGCTCGCGGGCGATCAGGTCGAGCACGTGGGCGTCGATGTCCTCTTCGACCTCGAGACGCACCGGGGGGCCGAAGCGCCGCCGGGTGAGCTCGCGCTCGAGCGCGGTGAGGAGGTTCTCGGTGTCGTCCTCCTCGACCTCGAGGTCCTCGTTGCGCGTGACCCGGAAGGTCGTGTGCTCGTGCACCTCCATGCCGGTGAAGAGCTGGTCGAGGTGAGCGGCGATGACGTCCTCGATTGGCACGAAGCGCACGGAGTAGGTCTCGCTCTGCACGACCGGTCCGACCTGCAGCAGCCGGGGCAGCGACGGCGGCACCTTGACCCGCGCGAAGTGCTCGTTGCCCGTCTTGGGGTTGACCAGGGTCACCGCGAGGTTGAGCGACAGACCGGAGATGTAGGGGAACGGGTGCGCCGGGTCGACCGACAGGGGGGTGAGCACCGGGAAGATCGTGTCGATGAAGAGCCGGTGCAGCGGCGCCTTCTCGTCGTCGCTCAGCTCGTCCCACCGTGAGATGGTGATGCCCTCGTCCTCCAGGGCCGGGCGCACCTGGTCGCGGAACACCTGCGACTGCAGCTGGCTGAGCTGCTGGGCCACCTCGGAGATGCCCTCGAGCACCTCGCGCGGCTCGAGCCCGGCCGCGGAGCGCACGGCCAGCCCCGTCGCGATGCGACGCTTGAGACCCGCGACACGCACCATGAAGAACTCGTCGAGGTTGCCGGAGAAGATCGCCAGGAACTTCGCCCGCTCGAGCAGCGGGACGTCCTCGTCCATCGCCAGCTGGAGCACCCGCTCGTTGAACTGCAGCCAGGAGACCTCGCGTTCGAGGAAGCGGTCGACCGGCAGCTCGTCCTGGCCGGCGCCGTCGGGCGTGCTGACGAAGCGTCCGTTGGCGCCCCGGGGCTGGAAGGGCCGGTGGGCGGGGATGGCGCTGGCCAGCGAGCGCACCCGGCTGCCCGTCTCCCCGCCGGCGTCGGCCGGGTGAGTCGGGTCGGTGGGGTCTGCGAGGTGCTCGGCGGGGCTGGGGTCGGCACTCATGACGCAATCGTCCCACCATCGCGGGTGCCCGCGCGCGTATACATCCGGTCGACGCTGCGGGTGCCGAAGCCCAGGGACCGGTAGACCGTGAGCGCGGCCGGGTTGTCGCCGTCGACGTAGAGGATGACCGTATGGAGCCCCACCTGCTCGAGGTGGTGAAGGCCGAGCAGGGTGACGGGGCGCCCGAGCCCCCGCCCCTGGTAGGCGGGGTCGACGGCCACGACGTAGACCTCGCCCACCGCGTCGGGCCCCTCCTCCCCGGCGGGGTGCACCTTGGTCCAGTGGGACGCGGCGACGGTCTCGTCGTTGTCGTCGGGGCAGACCAGCACCAGCCCCGCGGCGTCGAACCACCCCTCCCGCATCCGCTCGTCGAGGTCGACCCGGGTCAGCCGGCCCTGCTCGGGGTGGTGGACGAATGCCGCCGTGTTGACCCGCAGCCACTCCTGCTCGTCACGGCCCGGCTCGAAGGCCCGCGAGTGCAGCCCGGCGGGCAGGGCGACGGGCGCCAGGGGTGCCCCGCTGTCGACCCCGAGGGCGCGCTCGAGCACGAAGAGCTCGCGGGCCACGCCCAGGCCCCGGGCCTGCGCGAAGGCCGCGGCCGCCGAGAGGTCGCCGTGCGCCCACACCCTGACGTCCGGGTCGACCGTGTGCAGGGCCGCCAGCAGTGCCGACCCCACTCCCGAGCGGCGGTGAGCCGGGTCGACGACGAGCTCGGCCGAGGGGTCGGGGTCGTCGGAGAGCTGGGCGTAGCCGCACAGCTGCTCCCCGGCATACGCGAGCAGGTGGCGCGGGCCGCGCGAGTGGCGAAGGCGCAGGAGGAACTGCTCCGAGAGCGGGGCGACGCCGTCGCCGGTCGTGGCGGCGCGCACGAGCGCGTCGACGCGCGTCTGCTCGGCCGGGGTGAGGGGGCGCGTGTCGAGGTCGACGACATGGGGGCTGGGCGACATGGGGGCATTCCACCATGCGGCCACGGCCAGCCGGGCGGAGTGTGGACGCGAGGCTGTTACCCAGCCGTTGCCCAGCCGTCTCCCAGCGGGACTAGGGTGCGTCCAGCCGCGCTGGTCGCCGAGGGTCGGCGCCGGGTCACCCGCCCGCGAGCCGAGCCACCGCACCCACCGCACCCACCGCACCCACCGCACCGGTGCACCCCTGCACCGACGCACCGCCCACCCGAAGCAGGAGTGTCATGAACACAGTCACCAGGACACGAGGCGGCAGGAGCCGTCTCGTCGGTGTCGTCGGCGTCGCCGTCGGCGCGCTCGCCGCCATCGCCGCAGCGGGCCCCGCCCAGGCCGTCGGCCCGCAGACCGGGGCCGCAGGAGTGGACGGCAACGTCAAGATCCAGATCCTGTCGTTCAACGACTTGCACGGCAACCTCGAGCCGCCCGCCGGCTCGAGCGGCCGGGTGGTCGTCGACCACCGCATCGACCCCGTGACGGGTCTGGCCGTCGACGTCACCCAGGACGTCGGAGGGGTGGAGTACCTCGCGACCAAGCTGAAGCAGGAACGCGAGGGGCACCCGCTCAGCCTCACCCTCGCCGCCGGTGACCTCATCGGCGCCTCGCCGCTGCTGTCCGCGGCCTTCCACGACGAGCCGACCATCGAGTCGATGAACCTCCTCGGGCTCGACGCGACCGCCGTCGGCAACCACGAGTTCGACGAGGGCTTCCGCGAGCTGCAGCGGATGGCCGACGGCGGGTGCATCGCCGACGGGACCGGCGCCAACAACCAGAACTCCTGCGCCGACCACCGGTTCGCCGGTGCCGACTTCGACTACCTCGCGGCCAACGTCAAGTACAAGTGGGACACCAAGGGCCACAAGGCCGGCGATACGATCCTGCCGGCCTACACGGTCAAGCAGGTCGGCCCGGCCAAGATCGGCATCATCGGCATGACGCTCAAGGACACCCCGAGCATCGTCACGGCCTCGGGGGTGCGCGGCCTGTCCTTCACCGACGAGGTCGACACCGCGAACGCACTCGTCCCGGTGCTCAAGCGCCAGGGTGTGCAGGCCATCCTCGTGCTCATCCACCAAGGTGGCATCCCCTCGCCCCAGCAGTGGACCGACCCGGCGACGGGGAAGGCCTACGCGGTCAACCCCACCTACGACTACACCTGCGGTGGTGGGGGCAGCCTGATCCCCGCCAGCTCGCCGATCCTGCCGATCGCCTCGAAGCTCTCACCCGAGATCGACATGGTGATCTCCGGTCACACCCACCAGCCGTACGTCTGCTCGATCATGGACCCGGCCGGCAAGCCACGGCTGCTGACGTCGGCGTCGTCCTTCGGCCGGCTCCTCACGGACACCACCCTCACCTACAACCTCAAGACCAACGACATCCTGCGCGGCTCGGTGGCCGGCTCCAACCTCACCGTCGACCGCACCCTGCCCAAGGACGCCGACCAGACCTCGCTCATCGCGACCTACAAGACCCTGGTCACCCCGATCGCGAGCAAGGTCGTCGGGTCGGTCACCAGCGACGTCACCCGTGCGGGCAACCCCGCCGGTGAGTCGGCGCTGGGCGACCTCATCGCCGACGCGCAGCTCGCCGACCCCTCGACGACCACGGGCGGGGTGGCCCCCGTGGTCGCCTTCATGAACCCGGGCGGCATCCGGGCCGACCTCACCTACAACAGCTCGCCATACGGTGAGGCGGCGGGTGACGTGACCTTCGACGAGGCCTTCACGGTGCAGCCGTTCAATAACTACATGGTCTCCATGACGCTGACCGGGCAGGACCTCTATGACCTGCTCACCCAGCAGGTCACGGGGCTGAACGCCGCGTCGGTCAAGACCCTCCAGGTCAGCGCCGGGTTCACCTACACGATGTCGCCGACCGGGCCGGTCGACGGGTCCGTCGCGATCAACGGCACGCCCGTCAGCAGGACCGGCGGCTACCGCGTCGTGACGAACAACTTCCTCGCCGGCGGGGGCGACAACTTCCCCGCCTTCCTCTCCGGCACGGGCACCTACTTCGGTGGCCTCGACATCGACGCCTTCGCGTCCTACCTGCCGACGGTCTCGCCCTACGCGCCGTCGACCCCGACCCGCATCGCGGGCACGGTCACGCCGTAGGCCCGAGGCGCTGGTACGACGCCGCCCCCCGAC
>JALYVC010000137.1 GCA_030853445.1 Actinomycetota bacterium
CAACGGGCCCGGCCTCACGGCGGTGGTCGGGCCTAATCCGATCGACCGATAGACTTGTGCACGTGACCTCAGGTCGCGTGCCGCAGACATGAACCGGAGGACGTCGTGAGTCAGCTTCAGGTGGATCTCGTCGCCGCGGACCGCAAGGTGTGGTCGGGCGAGGCGAGGATGGTGCGGGCTCGCACCAGCGACGGAGAGCTCGGCATCATGCCGCAGCACCAGCCGCTGCTCGGGGTGCTCGTCTCCGGTGAGGTCGTCATCCACGGCGAGGACGGCGACCAGGTCGTCACCGTCGACAGCGGCTTCCTGTCCGTCGAGCACGACCGTGTGACGATCGTCGTCGACAGCGTCGAGGCCCCTGAGGCGAGGGCCTGACCCCACCCATGGCGACCGCACTTCTCTCCATCGAGGTGCTGGTCGGTGCGCTGGTGGTGCTCGTGTGCGTGGCCCTCGCCGGGGTCTTCGTCCGGCGCCGGGTCCTGGCCAAGGACAGCATCCTGACGCTGTGCGGGATGCGACGACGCAGTTCCTCGCGGTGGCGACTCGGTCTCCTGCGGCTCGGCAGCACCCAGCTGGAGTGGTTTCCTCTGCTGGGGGTCACCACGAGGCCGGTGGACGGTTGGGAGCGCAACCGGGTCGACCTCGATGCGCCCGTCCTGCTCGAGGGCCACGATCGGCTCGACCTGCTGCCCGACGCGGTCGGGGTGCAGTCTCACGTCGGGGAGGTGACGTTCGAGCTGGCGCTGCTTCCCGAGCACTACACGGCGCTGCGGTCGTGGCTCGAGGCCGCCCCTCCGGGCTCGCGGGCCAACGTCGCCTGAAGGCGCCGGCCCTCAGTCGTCGCCCGCCCCCGCCTCGTCGTCGCTCGCGTGGTCGCGACCGCCCGGTGCGGCCATCCGTCCGCCGCCGGGCTGCCACAGGACGTCGCCGCCGTGCTCGACGTTGGCGACGCGTGCCAGGATGAAGAGCAGGTCCGAGAGACGGTTGAGGTAGGTCGCGGTGAGCGGGTTCACCCCGCCGGAGCCCTTCCCCTCGCCCGGTGTGGTGCCGTGCACGGAGACCGCCGCCCAGGTGGAGCGCTCGGCTCGACGCACGACGGTGGTGGCGACGTGCAGGTGGGCCGCGCCTGCCGAGCCGCCGGGGAGGATGAAGGAGCGCAGCTTCTCCACCCGCTCGAGGTAGTCGTCGCAGTCGCGCTCGAGGTCGTCGACCCACGGCTGCTGCACCCGTAGCGGGGGGTACTCGTAGGTCTCCTGAAGGGGGGTGCAGAGGTCGGCCCCCACGTCGAAGAGCTCGTTCTGGACCCGGAGCAGGGTGCTCGCCACGTCGTCGGCGAGGTCGCCCACTGCCACTGCGACCCCGATCTGGGCGTTGGCCTCGTTGACGTCGGCGTAGGCGTTCAGCCTCGGGTCGTTCTTGGAGGTGCGGCTGAAGTCGCCGAGTGAGGTGGTGCCGTCGTCGCCGGTGCGTGTGTAGATCCGCGTGAGGTTGACCATGGTGCCCAGCCTCCCACCGCAGGCAGCCGCCTGCTCGTGCGCCCCCGTGGACGAGCTCGCTGGTAGGTGTCGGTCGACTTGCCGGTATCAACCACGTTGGGGGAATTAAGACACGATTGGGCAACAGTGGCGTTTAATACCCCCTGAGGGGAATGTGATCGGCCACGATGTCCCTCAGGCAACCGGTACGGCACGAGGGTATGTCGGATGCAGGCAACAGCGAACAGGGGTTCACGCATGCAGCACACGCTCGCTCCGGTCCGGGACGGCTTCCTGACGGAGGTCACGGCGCCGCTCGGGGTCGCCGTGACCTCCCAGGGGCACCATCTCGTGGTCCTCTCCGGGAAGCTGGATGCCGGCTGCCTGGCCGACGTGAGACCGACCCTGCTGCGGACCGTCTCCTCGGGCACCGGACCGATGCACGTGGACCTCGGCAGTGCCGAGCTCGGTGACGCAGCCGCCGTCGGTCTCCTGGTGGAGGCCCACCACCTGGCCCTGCGGTGTGGGCGACGTCTCGTGGTCGTCGAGGCCAGCGCGCGGTCCGCACGGTTGCTGCGCGCCGTACGCGTGCTCCCGCGGGGTTGGCGACGCCTGTCGGCAACCGAACAGCCGACTGCCCTGGCAGGGCCGGGCGGTGTGGCGGCTCTCACCGCCTGATCGGACGTTGCCGCACGGCAGGCGCCGGTAGCGTCGGGCCATGCCCGACACTGAAGCCGTGCAGGCCTCCGCGCCTGCCGCGGAGCCCGCCGAGACCTTCCGGCCCCCGCGCGACCGCCCGTGGGTCATGCGCACGTATGCCGGGCACTCCAGCGCGTCGGCGAGCAATGCGCTCTACCGGCGCAACCTCGACAAGGGCCAGACGGGGCTGTCGGTGGCTTTCGACCTGCCCACCCAGACCGGCTACGACCCCGACCACGTGCTCGCCCGCGGTGAGGTCGGGAAGGTCGGGGTGCCGATCAGCCACATCGGTGACATGCGCACGCTCTTCGCGGACATCCCGCTCAAGGACATGAACACCTCCATGACCATCAACGCGGTCGCGATGTGGATGCTCGCGCTTTACCAGGTGACGGCCGAGGAGCAGGCTCAGGCGCAAGGAGAGGACCCCGCCACCTGGGTTCACGCCCTCGCCGGCACGACCCAGAACGACATCATCAAGGAGTACCTCTCGCGCGGGACCTACGCCTTCCCGCCGGAGCCGTCGCTGCGGCTGATCACCGACATGATCGCCCACACGGTGCGCGAGATCCCGAAGTGGAACCCGATCAACATCTGCAGCTACCACCTGCAGGAGGCCGGAGCGACCCCGGTGCAGGAGCTGGCCTACTCGCTCTCCACGGCGATCGCGGTGCTCGACGCGGTGCGCGACTCGGGTCAGGTGCCGCCGGAGGAGATCGGCGACGTCGTCGCCCGCATCTCGTTCTTCGTCAACGCCGGTGTGCGCTTCGTCGAGGAGATGTGCAAGATGCGGGCCTTCGTCCAGCTCTGGGACGAGCTCACGGCCGAGCGCTACGGCGTGCAGGACGCCAGACAGCGCCGCTTCCGCTACGGCGTACAGGTCAACTCGCTCGGGCTCACCGAGGCCCAACCCGAGAACAACGTGCAGCGCATCGTGCTCGAGATGCTTGCGGTGACGTTGTCGAAGGACGCCCGGGCCCGCGCGGTGCAGCTGCCCGCCTGGAACGAGGCCCTCGGGCTCCCGCGGCCGTGGGACCAGCAGTGGTCGCTGCGGCTGCAGCAGGTGCTCGCCTTCGAGTCCGACCTGCTGGAGTACGACGACCTGTTCGCCGGCTCGCTCGTCGTGCAGGAGAAGGTCGCCACCCTCGTCGAGGGGGCCCGGGCCGAGATGGCCCGCGTCGACGAGATGGGCGGCGCCGTCGCCGCCGTGGAGTCGGGCTACATGAAGTCGGCCCTCGTCTCGTCGCACTCCGCCCGCCGCCACCGGATCGAGACCGGCGAGGACGTCGTGGTCGGTCTCAACCGGTTCACCACCACCGAGGTCAACCCGCTGACCGTCGACCTCGACACCGCGATCCAGGGCGTCGACCCGGACGTCGAGCCGGCGGCGATCGCCGCAGTGCGGGCGTGGCGCCACGGGCGCGACGCCGACCCGGCGCGCCGAGAGCGGGCCGAGCTGTCCGTCGTC
>JALYVC010000199.1 GCA_030853445.1 Actinomycetota bacterium
CAGCGGCGCCCACCCCACCAACCGCCGCACCACCCGCGTCGAGGGCCGACCCGGCCTCCCGGCGAGCCGCCCGAACCGCAGGGGAAACCGATGAGCCAACAGACCGCCCTGCGCCCCAGCGCCCGCACCGCAGCCCCCCGGCCGGTCACACGACCGGTGCGACGCTCCGCCCCGCTGAGGGTGGTGCCGGGGGCCATCCACCGCACCGGCAACGCCACCTTCGCGGGCTTCTGCCTCGCGTTGATGGTCGTGGGGCTCGTGAGCCTGCTCATGCTCAACACCAGCCTGGCCCAGGGCGCGTTCGACCTGTCCGACCTCAAGAAGGCGTCGGGCACGCTCACCGACACCCAGCAGCAGCTGACCGCGTCGATCGACGAGCAGCGCTCGCCGCGCTCACTGGCGGCGGCCGCCCAGGTGCTGGGTCTCGTGCCGGCCCAGAGCATGGCCTTCATCCGCCTGTCCGACGGCCACATCGTCGGCACGGCGCAGCCGGCGAGCCCGACCGCGCGCCTCAACATCGTGACCGCCCCGACTCCCACCGGGGCCACCGCCCCGGCCGGGCGGTGACCACGTGACCCGCCCTTCCCTCCCGGAGGCCCACCGACCACGGCGCGGGCGTCCGCACGTGGCCAACCCCCGTCGTCGGGCCCGGACCATGCTGGTCACCGGGCTCTTCGTCCTCACCGTCTTCGCCGGACAGCTGCTCCGGGTGCAGGCCTTCGACGCCTCGAGCGTGCAGAACGCCGCCCAGCTGCGGCGGCTCACCACCGTCACCACACCGGCCACCCGGGGCGAGGTGCGCGACACCAACGGCGTGGTCCTGGCCTCCAGCGTCGAGCGGCGCACCGTGACGGTCGACCAGACCGCCCTGCCGACCTACAAGCGCACGCTGGTCGTGGACGGCACCAAGCGCTCCGTGACCGTCGGGGTCGTCGGGGCCGCGGGGCAGCTCGCCCCCCTGCTGGGCACGACCTCGGCCGCGCTCGTGCCGCAGCTGACCGGCACGGCGAGGTACCGCGTCGTCGCCAAGGACGTCACGCCGCTGACCTGGCGCACGATCTCGGCCCTCGGCATCCCCGGCGTCTACAGCGAGATCACCTCGCGGCGGGTCTACCCGGGTGGCCAGTCGGTCGCCCCGATCGTCGGGTTCGTGCAGGCCGACGGCAGCGCCGGCGGTGGCGTCGAGGTCATGGAGAACTCCCTGCTCAAGGGCTCCGCCGGCCGACAGGTCTACGAGCGCGGGGCCAGCGGCGAGATGATCCCGTGGGCGCAGGAGGAGAACCTGCCCGCGACCCCCGGCCAGGACGTCAACCTCACCATCGACGCCGACCTGCAGTGGTTCGCCCAGAACGCCATCGCCAACACCGTGACCAGCAGCAAGGCCCTCTCCGGCTACGTGGTCGTCCAGGAGGTCGAGACCGGCAAGCTGAGGGCGGTGGCGTCCTACCCGACGTTCGACCCCGACCGCGTGGGCTCGGCCTCGGCGTTCCAGCTGCAGAACCACGCCTTCGAGGACGTCTACGAGCCCGGTTCGACCGGCAAGGTCATGTCGATCGCCACCGCGGTCGACCAGGGCAAGATCACGCCGACGACCAAGCTGGTCGTGCCCAACCGGCTGCCGCGGGCCGGGGAGGCGTTCAAGGACGACGTGGACCACGCGACCCTCAACCTGACCGTCGCCGGTGCGCTGGCCCAGTCGAGCAACATCGGCACGATGATCGCCACCGAGGGCGTCGCCCCGGCAGCGATGGAGGCGTCGTTCCGCAAGTTCGGCATCGGGGCGAAGACCGGGGTGGTTTTCCCCGGCGAGTCCCCGGGCATCTTCGCCAGGGCGAGCGAGTGGAGCGGCACCCAGCGTTACACCACGCTCTTCGGGCAGGGCTACTCGCTTAACGCGATCCAGGCCACCGGGGTCTACCAGACCATCGCCAACGGTGGGGTGCGCATCCCTCCGACGCTCATCGAGAGCACGACGGCGGCCAACGGCACCGTCACGCCCGCAGCCCAGCCAGCAGGCACCCGCGTGGTGTCGAAGAAGACCGCGACGCAGATGTCGCAGATGCTCGAGGAGGTCGTGGGCCCGCACGGAACGGCCCCCAAGGCCAAGATCGAGGGCTACCGGGTGGCGGGCAAGACCGGTACGGCCAACCGCTACGACCCCACGGTGGGCGGCTACAGCGGCTACACCGCGAGCTTCATCGGCTTCGCTCCCGCCGACAACCCGAAGTACGTCATCAGCGTCACCCTGCAGAAGCCGCTGGAGGGCCACTTCGGCGGCCAGCTCGGCGCCCCGATCTTCCAGAAGGTCATGACCTACCTGCTGCAGCGGCACCAGATCGCGCCGTCGTCCCAGGTCGCCCCGGCCATTCCGCTCAGCTCCGACACGGCGTGGGACCCCCATGACCCAGCGGTCCTCGATGGCACGAAGCGGAACTAGTAGCCTCGCGGTCGTGTCGTCTCCTCGTCCCCGCCACGTCCCGGGGGTGCCCCTCGACGTCGTGGCGGCCCTCGTCGGGGCCCGCACCGAGGGGCACACCCCCCCGGCCCTCGTCACGGGGGTGACCCTGGACTCGCGCGTGGTGCGCCCCGGCGACCTGTATGCCGCCCTGCCGGGCTACTCCACCCACGGGGCGGGGTTCGGGGCAGAGGCGCGGGAGGCGGGCGCCGTCGCGGTGCTCACCGACCCGAGCGGTCTCCCGGTGCTGCGCGACGCCGGTGTCTTCCTGCCGACCCTCGTCGTCGACCACCCCCGGGAGGTGCTCGGCGACCTGGCGGCACAGGTGTACGGCCGGCCCGCAGACGCCCTCACCCTCGTCGGGATCACCGGCACCAACGGCAAGACGACGACGGCCTACCTCGTCGAGTCGGGTCTGCGCCACCTCGCGCTCACGACCGGCCTCATCGGCACCGTGGAGACCCGCATCGGCACCGAGCGCCTGCCGTCGACGCGCACGACCCCCGAGGCCACCGACCTGCACGCGATCTTCGCGCTGATGCGTGAGGCCGGCACCGAGGTCGCCGTCATGGAGGTCTCGAGCCACGCCCTGGCCCAGCACCGTGTCGACGGCGCCGTCTTCGACGTGGCCCTCTTCACGAACCTCTCGCAGGACCACCTCGACTTCCACCCCGACATGGAGCACTACTTCGCCGCCAAGGCCGCCCTCTTCACCCCGCAGCACAGCGGCCGTGGGGTCGTCTGCGTCGACGACGCGTGGGGGCGACGCCTGGCGCACAGCGCCACCGTGCCGGTGACGACCCTCGCCACCCACCCCGGGGAGGTGGCGGACTGGCACGTCCACGGGCTCGGCTGGCCCCGCTTCACCCTCCACGGCCCCGGCGTGGCGCTCTCCCTCTCCTGCCACCTGCCGGGCGACTTCAACGTGACCAACACGGCGATGGCCGCCGTCGCCCTGCTCACCCTCGGCCACGACCCGGCCGCCGTGCAGAGGGCCATGGCGCAGGAGCCGGTCGTCCCGGGGCGGATGGAGCGCGTCACCGCGACGACGCCCACCACCGACGACCCCCGCTGCGTCGTCGACTACGCCCACACCCCCGACGCCGTCGACGCCGCCCTGCGGGCGCTCCGCCCGACGACCCCCGGTCGTCTCCTCGTCGTCCTCGGTGCCGGGGGCGACCGCGACCGTGGAAAGCGTCCCGCCATGGGCGAAGCGGCGGCCCGCTGGGCCGACCACGTCATCGTCACCGATGACAACCCCCGGACCGAGGTCCCGGCCACCGTGCGCGGTGAGGTGGCAGCGGGGGCCCCCCGCCCAGACATCGTCACGGACGTCGGTGGGCGCGCCGCGGCCATCGCGGCCGCGGTCGGGCGAGCCCGCGAGGGTGGCACGCCGCACGACAACACCGTCGTCGTGCTCGGCAAGGGGCACGAGACCGGCCAGGACATCGGGGGCTCCATCCACCCCTTTGACGACCGGGACGCCCTGCGGGCAGCCTTGGACGGCACGCCATACCGACCGGAAGACCCTGCATGATCGCCCTCTCCCTGCGCGAGGTCCTCGCGCTCACCGGGGGCGCGCTGCACCCCGACACGCCGGCGACGGCGCGGGTCGTCGTCGACGGGCCCGTGGTCACCGACTCGAGGGCGAGCGCCCCGGGCTCGCTCTACGT
>JALYVC010000248.1 GCA_030853445.1 Actinomycetota bacterium
GCCCGGAGCCCGGCGGCCGACCGGACGGCGCGCACGACGGCCGCCGCCTTGTGCTGCGTCTCCTCGAACTCCAGCTGGGGCACGCTGTCGGCCACGATACCGGCCCCCGCCTGCACGTGGGCCCGCCCGCCGCGCAGCACCGCGGTGCGGATGGCGATGGCCATGTCGAGGTCACCGGCGAAGTCGAGGTAGCCGACCACCCCCCCGTAGACCCCGCGACGGCTGCCCTCCATCTCGTCGATCAGCTGCATCGCGCGGGGTTTGGGAGCGCCCGAGAGGGTGCCTGCGGGGAAGGTCGCGACGAGTACGTCGTACGCGCTGCACTCCGGCCGGATCTCGCCGACGACCGTCGACTCGAGGTGCATGATGTGCGAGTAGTGCCGCAGGCTCATGAACTCCACGGTGTCGACCGTGCCCGCGCGGCACACGCGCTGCAGGTCGTTGCGTGAGAGGTCGACGAGCATGACGTGCTCCGAGCGCTCCTTGGGGTCGGCCCTCAGCTCCTCCCCCAGGCGCACGTCGTCCTCGGGGGTCTTGCCGCGCGGCCTTGACCCGGCGATGGGGTGGGTGATGGCCCGGCGGCCGGTCACCTTGACCAGCGCCTCGGGACTCGAGCCCACGACGTCGTACGTCGTGCCGTCGGGGTGCGCCAGCCGCAGGAGGTACATGTATGGGCTGGGGTTGCTCGCCCGCAGAGCGCGGTAGACGTCGAGCGCGTCGGCCGTGCACGGCATCGAGAAGCGCTGGGAGACGACGATCTGGAAGGCCTCCCCGGCGCGGATCGCCTCCTTGCTGCGCTCGACGAGGTCGTGGTAGCCCTCCTGGGTCTGGTTGCTCGACACCTCGACCTCGACGGGCTCGACGACGGCGACGGTGCTCGGGGCCGGCTCGGCCAGCTCGGCCGTCATCCGGTCGAGACGCTCGACCGCGTCGGCCCAGGCCCACTCGACGCGCTCGTCGGTGCCGTCGCGGTTGACAGCGTTGGCCACAAGCAGGAGCGAGCCGTCGGTGTGGTCGAGGATGGCCAGGTCGGTGGCGAGGACCATGCCGAGCTCGGGCAGGCCGAGCTCGTCGACGCCGGTGTCGGGCACCTTCTCCCAGCGCCGCACGGCGTCGTAGGTGATGGCGCCGACCATCCCGCCGGTGAGCGGCGGAAGGCCGGGGATGCGGGCGGTGGCCAATGCCGCCACGGTCTCGCGCAGGGCCACGGTGGGGTCCCCCGAGGTGGGCACGCCGACGGGCGGGTCACCGATCCAGTGCGCCTCCCCACCCCGCTCGGTGAGGGTGGCGCTGCTCCTGGCGCCGACGATGGAGTAGCGCGACCAGACCCCGCCGTGCTCGGCCGACTCGAGCAGGAAGGTGCCGGGGGCGTCCTGGGCCAGCTTGCGGTAGACCCCGATCGGGGTCTCGCCGTCGGCGAGCAGCCTGCGCACCACCGGGATGACGCGTCGGGTACGGGCCAGCTCGCAGAAGACGTCGAGCCCGGGCCAGGTCTGGCCCCAGCCGGTCTCGGCGGTGACGTCGGGCCCGGCGTCCGGGGAGGCGCTGCCGGGGGCCTCAGGCACGGGTGGTCACCGCGGCGCGCTCGTCGGGGGCGAGGACGACGGCGTCGAGCGGCCGCGCGTCGAAGCAGGTGCGGTCGCCGGTGTGGCAGGCCGCGCCGACCTGCTCTACCCGCACCAGCAGGGCGTCACCGTCGCAGTCGAGGGCGAGCGAGCGCACCCACTGCACGTGCCCCGACGTGTCGCCCTTGCGCCACAGCTCCTGGCGGCTGCGCGACCAGAAGGTCACCCGGCCCTCGCTGAGGGTGCGGGCCAGGGCCTCGTCGTTCATCCAGCCCACCATCAGCACCTCACCGGTCCCGTGCTCCTGGACGACCGCCGCGACGAGGCCGGCGTCGTCACGCTTGAGCAGCGCGGCCAGCGCGGGGGCGAGGGTCGGTGTCGGGTCGCTCACCACATCATTCTGCCGGGTCGCAGCCGGTGCCCGTGGACGGGTGCACCGGTCGGTGGCGTTCGTCCCCGTGGCGAGACCTCCGGAGCCCCGGGGACGGTGCGGCCCGAGGAGTCGCGCTACTGACGACTGTCCGGCTCGAGCCGGTCGAGCAGGAGGGTGAGCACGGCGTCGACCGTGGCGGCCCGGATGGCGGCCCGGTCGCCGCGCAGGTGCAGGGCCCGCACCGTCACGCAGCTGTCGCGGGGCGAGGCCACGGCGACGTAGACCGTGCCGACCGGGTGGCCGTCCTGCGGATCGGGGCCTGCGACCCCCGTGGTGCCCAGGCC
>JALYVC010000269.1 GCA_030853445.1 Actinomycetota bacterium
GTGTCGACGAGGGCGGTCCGCTCGCGCCCGAGGTCGCGCAGGGCGCCGCCGTCCATCCGCTCCGAGGCCTCCTGGAGCCGGGTAGCGAGGTCGAGGAGCCGCACGAGGTCGTCGGGCCGGCGCCGCACGAGCTGGTTGACCGACCATGCCGCCACGGTGGGCTTGCGCACCGACGCGACCGACCTGGCCAGACCGGGGTCACCGTCCGCCCGCACCTGCGCCACGAGCGCCGTCCGGGCGCCCATGAAGCAGTCGGGGTGCTGGCTGTAGAGCTCGGTCACCGCCTCGTCGAGGTCCACCGGGCCATCGTGGCACGCCCCCCGTCGCCGTGCTGCGCTCGATGTCACCTCCGGGGTGCAGGACCCGCAGAAGGTCACATCGGGCGCAAGGGGCGATCGTGGGGGGAGTCAGACGGCGGTGGCCAGGTAGAGCACGGCCTGGTCGGGGTGCAGCGACGAGCTCGCCAGCCCGGCGTGCTCCAGGGCGCCGCCGGTGACGACCACCCCCGGGTAGGCCGAGTCGTGGTCTGCGGGCTCGCCCCACCACAGCGGGGGCCGCAGCCCCGACGGGGGAGCCCCGACGAGCGCGGGGCGCACGGCATACCGGCGCTGCGGGTCGAGACCACGGAACCGCAGCCGGGTGACCGGCTGGTGCCGCGGGCTGTCGAGCACGACCTGAGCGAAGACGGCCCGTGAGCGGTCGGGGGCGACCACGCCGTGCACCCACACCCGCTCGTCGGAGCCGTCCATGCGCACGACCTCACCGCCGAGCAGCAGCCCCCGGTGCTCCTTGAAGAACGCGAGCCACGGCCGCAGCTCGGCCAGCTCGTCGGCGCTTGCCCGGGCGAGGTCCCACTCGATGCCCAGGTGGCCGAAAACTGCTGTGGCCGCTCGGAACCCGAGGTCGTGCATCCGCCCCGTCGTGTGCGAGCGACCCGAGGCAATGTGCGAGCCCATGTACTCCGGCGGGATGAGCTGGGTGGTCCAGCGCAGCATGTGCTGCCGGTCGTGCGGGTCGATGTTGTCAGAGACCCAGACCCGGTCGGTGCGCTCGAGCACCCCGAGGTCGACCCGGGAGCCACCGGAGGAGCACGACTCGATCTCGAGGCCCGGGTGCGCGTCCCGCAGCTCGTCGAGCAGGCGGTAGAACGCCTCGGTCTGCGCGTGCACACCCGGTCGCCCGCTGTCGGTCTGGTCTCCCGCCTCGACGAGGTCGCGGTTGTGGTCCCACTTGAGGTAGCCGATGTCGTACTCGTCGAGCAGCGCCATCATCTGGTCGCGCACGTGGACGTAGGCGCCCCGGATGCCGAGGTTGAGCACCTGCTGGTAACGCGACTCGACCGGCCACTCGGGTCGCGCGGCCATGACCCACTCGGGGTGTGCCCGGACCACGTCGGAGTCGGCGTTGACCATCTCGGGCTCGAACCACAGGCCGAACTCCATGCCCAGCTCGCGCACCCGGTCGACCAGCGGGTGGAGACCGTCGGGCCACACCTGGCCCGACACGACCCAGTCGCCGAGCCCCGAGTGGTCGTCACGCCGTGAGCCGAACCACCCGTCGTCGAGCACGTATCGCTCCACCCCCAGCGCGGCCGCGCGGTCGGCCAGGTCGAGCAGGCGCTCGCGGTCGTGGTCGAAGTAGACCGCCTCCCACACGTTGAGGGTCACCGGCCGATCTGCGCCGACCCGCGGCTGACGCGACCGCTGGTGGCGGTGGAAGCGACGGGCGATGTCGTCGAGACCAGTGCCGTGGGCGCCGAAGACCCACGGCGTCGTGTACGACGCGCCCGCCGTGAGGCGCACCTCACCGCTCAGGAGCAGCTCGCCCCCCCCGAGGAAGGACTCACCGGTGAAGACGCGCTCCGCCAGGTGGATGTGGTTGCCGCTCCACGCCGTGTGCACGGCATAGACGTCGCCGGAGGCGAAGCCGAAGCCCGGCGTGCCGGCGTGCAGCAGGTAGGCGGAGTCGTTGCCGGTGCGGCCCTTGCGGTTCTCGCGCAGGTGAAGTCCGGCGACCAGCGGGGAGCGCTGGGGCAGGCGCTCGCGGCCCCATCGACCGGTGAAGTCGAGCAGCTCACCGGCCTCCGGGGGCAGGGGGTAGCTCAGGGTGACGTCGTCGACGGTCAGCACCTCGGTGTCCCTGTTGGTGACCGTGGCGCGCTGGCGCACCAGCCCGGTGGGCAGGAGCTCGAGCTCGAGTCGCAGGTCGATGCCGGCGTCGGCGTCGGCGGCGGTCACGACGACCATCGCCTCGGCGCTGTCGGCCCAGCCGGTGACGACGACCCCGTCGACGGCGAGCGCGGAGACCACGAAGCGGGTCGACCACGACCGTCCCTCGCGGGAGGACCGCAGGCCCGGCCGACCCGGCCAGCCGGACCAGGGTTCGGCCAGCACCGAGGCCCGGAGGGGGACGTCGACGTTGTTGGGCCCCACGAGCGGCACGGCGGCGACGACCAGGGCGCGGGCAGAGTCCTCGTCGAGACCCACGAGCTCAGGGCCCCAGTGGACGATCGAGGGCAGACGACCGGCGGTCGCCTCGAGCAGGACGCTGACTCCGGCGGCACGCAGGTGAACGACCGGGCCGGTGCCGGCGGGGAGCAGGGGGGGCATGCGGAACGACGCCTCTCGACGGGGTGTGGTGCGGGTCGTGCTCAACGTAGCGGGCGATGCCGCGCCCGTTGGTGGCTAGGGTGGGCGGCGTGACGGACGTCCTGGCAGTTGCCGTGATCGGAGCCTCGGGCCGGATGGGCGCCCAGGTGTGTGCGGCGGTCGAGGCGGCCGAGGGACTCGAGCTCGTCGGCACCTTCGACGTCGGTGACCCCCTCGGTGACCTCGCCGGGGCCGACGTCGTCGTCGAGTTCTCGGTGCCCGACGCCTCGGCCGCCAACGTCGCCCACTGCGTCGAGCGCGGGGTGCACGTCGTCGTCGGCACGACCGGGTGGACGCCGCAGCGCCTGGAGTCCCTGGAGGCGGTCCTCGCGAAGGCGCCACCGGCCCAGACCGGCTCGAGGGTCGGAGTGCTCATCGCCCCCAACTTCGCGATCGGCGCCATCCTCATGATGAGCTTCGCCGCGCAGGCGGCGCGCTACTACGAGTCGGTCGAGGTCATCGAGATGCACCACCCGCAGAAGGTCGACGCGCCCTCGGGGACGGCGGCCCGTACGGCGAGCCTCATCGCCGCGGCCCGACGCGAGGCCGGTCTCGGTGACGTGCCCGACGCGACTACGAGCGACCCCCACGGTGCCCGCGGGGCGAGGGTCGACGGCATCCCGGTGCACTCGGTGCGCCTGCGGGGCCTGGTCGCCCACCAGGAGGTGCTCCTCGGCGGGGTGGGCGAGCAGCTGACGATCCGCCACGACTCCTTCGACCGCGAGTCGTTCATGCCGGGGGTGCTCGAGGGCGTGCGACGGGTGGCCGACCACCCCGGGCTGACTGTCGGTCTCGAGCACTACCTCGGGCTGGGCTGACCCGGTCTGTGCCCGGTCTGGGCCCGGTCTGCGCCCGGCCTGGGCCCAGGTCTGCGGCCGGTCTCAGGCCGACAGTGCCTTCTCGATGTCGGCGGCGAGCTTCTCGGGCTTGGTGGTGGGTGCGTAGCGTTCGACGACCCGACCGTCCTTGCCCACGAGGAACTTCGTGAAGTTCCATTTGATCGTGCTGCCGAGCATCCCGCCCTTCTGTCCCCGCAGCCACTGGTAGAGCGGGTGGGCGCCCTCGCCGTTGACCTCGATCTTGGAGAAGAGCGGGAAGTCGACGCCGAAGCTCTTCTGGCAGAAGGCCGCGATCTCGGCGTCGGCGCCGGGCTCCTGGCCCCCGAACTGGTCACACGGAAACCCGAGCACGGTGAAGCCTCTGGCGCGGTACTCGTCGTGCAGCGCCTGCAGGCCCTCGTACTGCGGCGTGAAGCCGCACTGTGACGCGGTGTTGACGACGAGCACGACCTCGCCGCCGAAGTCGGAGAGCGGCACGTCACGCCCGTCGATGGAGCGGGCCGAGAAGTCCTGGAGCGTGTTGGCGGTCATGGAGACATCCTGTCGGACGGGGGGTCGCTCGTCCGGACGGGTTGGGCGCCAACCCCAACGGGCGCACGGGTGGAGCCCGGCACCGCCTCTGTCGCCGGCCACCCGCCACCCGGGCGGGGCTCAGGCGGCCCAGCCCAGGTGGCGCGCCAGGGCGGCGGTGGCCGCCGCCAGCACGACCACCACGACGAAGGGGGCGCGCAGCAGCAGCGCCATCGCCGCGACCGCCAGCCCGGCGGCCCGGGCGTCGAGGACGAGACGCTGGTGGGCCACGAGGGCCTGGACGACCACGAGGGCCGAGAGCAGGGCCACGGGGAGCAGCGCCGTGGTCCGCCGCAGCAGCGGCCCCTCGAGCCACCGCTGCGGCACCAGGTGGCCGGCCAGCTTGAGCAGGTAGGCGGCGGCGCCGGCGAGGAGCACGGTGGCCCAGAGGCTCATGACGACCTCGCGCGGACGCCAGAGGTGCGGTGTCCCCACCACCCGACGCCGACGGCCGCCAGGGCGGCGACGAGCACGGGC